>CAYVFT010000056.1:0-23605 GCA_964450225.1 uncultured Crenothrix sp.
TTTTGGTATCGTGACAGGACTCATCGGCACAAACCGGCAATAGTTTTGGCAACGAAGCCAAACAAGCATCGGCTCCCGCAGGAAAGGGTTGTTCCAGCATTTCCACACCCAGACGAGCCAGTTCTGGCGTTAAATCCTCATATTCGCGCTGACTCCATGCCTCATTCGCATCGATGATAAGCCTGGAAGCCGGCGCATTGGCGCGAACCGCTGCAACGCATTGCAAGTCATCCTGCCCAGCCAGTTTCAGCTTTAGCAAAGGCCGCCACTTCTGGCTTTCGGCAATTGTGGCCAAGTTCTCAGGAGAATCCACACTGAGGGTATAGGCTGTTATCAGCGGTTGCGGGGGCGGCAACCCGGCCAATTTCCACACAGGTTGACCGGCTCTTTTGGCGGCAAGATCCCAGAGGGCGCAATCTATCGCATTGCGAGCCGCACCGGGTGCAAGATAATTGCCTAGCTGATCGCGTTCCAGTCCTTCCTGCAAGTCCTGACGTATAGCTTCTATGGAGGCCATCACGCTTTCTGGCGTTTCCCCGTAGCGGGCATAGGGCCGGCACTCGCCACGCCCAGTAATTGATCCCTCATTAATTTCGACCGTCACCACAATGATTTCGGTTTGGCTGCCTCGCGAGATGCGGAAAACACCGCGAACCGGCCAAGTCTCGATACGTAAAGTTAAACGGCGCATGGCTCAAATAGGGAGGCAATCGACGAGACGCGCCACGCCGGTACGTACGGCGTCGACGCAAGGTAAACCGATTCGAGCTTCGGTCTCTCCAAGAAGATTTCGTGCTTCGGCTTCATCCAGCGCTGCCGTATTGAGACTGATGCCGATGCAGGTAGCATCAGGATTAGTCAAACGGGCGGCAGCTTCATTGGCGGCAATGCAATTTTCAAGACTCGGTAGTGGGTATTCGGGTAAACCCCGCATATGTTCGCGGGTCGGTTCGTGGCATAAAACCAGCGCATCCGGCTGGGCGCCATGTAATAGCCCCAGACTGACTCCGGCGAAAGACGGATGGAAGAGAGAACCCTGACCTTCGATAACATCCCAGTGATCGGGTTCTTGATCGGGGCTCAAAGCCTCGACGGCCCCGGAAATAAAATCAGCTGTGACAGCATCGACGGAGACCCCGCCGCCGGCAATCAATATCCCGGTTTGCCCCGTTGCGCGAAAACTGGCTATGATCCCACGTCGCTTCATTTCCTGCTCTATGGCCAAAGAAGCATACATTTTGCCTACGGAACAATCGGTGCCAATGGTTAGCAGCCGTTTCCCTGAACGCTTTTTGCCAGTGGCCACGTCGAATGTTACGCTCGTATGGCGAACGTCAAACAGTTTGCGGCCTTTATTCGCCGCCAGCTCCGCCAGTTCATCAACATCGGCAAGCCGGTTGTGCAAACCGTTGGCGATATCCATGCCTGTTGCCAATGCTTCCCTCAAATACGGCATCCATAGTTCGGACAACCGCCCGCCGCGATTGGCTACACCAATAAGCAGCGTAAGGGCACCTAGCTCCGCCGCTTCGGCAATGGTCAAGTCAGGAAGGTGAAGATCGGCGTTGCAGCCTGGCAATCTCATTTGTCCGACACAATCACTGCGGCGCCAATAAGCCACGCCTTCGGCAGTCTTCGCCGCCAATTGATCCGAAGCGTCGCCCAGAAATAAAAGATAGGGCTTATTAATCACCATGGCACACTCCCTTAACTCTTGAGGCTGAATAATATGTTTGGATAGGTTGTATTAATTTCTTTCAAAAATATCTTTACCGTCGTCCTCCTTCAATCCTTCGATGTCTTCGTTATTATCTCCGCTTTTGTCAATTGTGATTTTGTTCAGCAGTCCGTGCTGCCAGATGGTTTCCTTAATAAAGACCTGGTTGCTGCGATGCGCGATGGGCAGAAAGCTGACGATTTGCACATCTTTATCGACTGCACGGTAAGGGTATTTACACTTTTCATTGATTTTGATATAACCCACCCGCTGTTACCTACCCGGCCATTATGGACTTTCCGGAAGATGGCCTCAAGTTGGTGTTATTGAATAAATCAGTTTTTCAACTTGCAAGTTAGTTATGTGACAACATCCGGATTGACGACTCCAGGTGCGTTTAAACAAACGATGCAAAAGTCTCATAGAATTTTTCTGAATGTCTTACTCAATAAGACAATCGGCTCGTTTACGAATTTTCAAAAACAACTTGCTTCGACCGTGAAATTTTTAGGAAGTTTAAATTGCCAGACTTTTTCGTCAGAGAATAAAAGGCTTATTTTTAATTACGAGGAGAAGACCATGATCCAATTCATTCTTGCCGCCCTGTTCTTCATTATCCTGCACATCGGTGTTTCGGGCACTTCAGTCCGAGACCGCGTCATTGAAAAGCTGGGCGAAAACGTCTACCGCACAGCATTCTCCTTGCTTTCCCTGCTCGGTATCGTCTGGCTGGCCCATGCCTACCGGGTTGCCGGTTACCTAGAGACTTGGGGCCAATTGGTCTGGTTCAAGCCTATCGCGGTTCTGCTGATGCTCGTGGCGTTTCTCCTCACCGTGCTGGGGATGACGACGCCAAACCCCATGGCTGTTGGCGGAGAAAAACTGCTGATGGCTGATGCGCATGCGCGGGGGATTCAGCGCGTAACCCGGCATCCTTTCCTGTGGGGAGTTGCGGTGTGGGCAGTTGTCCATTTGATTGCCAACGGCGATGTGGCTTCCCTGATTTTGTTCGGTTCGCTGCTAGTGGTGGTGCTTGTCGGGATGACTTCCATCGATGCCAAGCGAAAAAAAGCCTGTGGCCGACATTGGGATAATTACGCCGCCGCGACTTCGATCATACCTTTCCAGGCCATCAAGGAAGGCCGAAATACACTGGAAATCGCCGAGTTCAAAGTCTGGCAATTGGCTGTGGCCTTAGTGTTCTATCTCGCCGTGATGCATTTTCACCAAGCCTGGTTCGGGGTTTCCCCATTGTTCTAAGAACATTTATGCAAACATTCATTCTACGAAGAACCTCTATAGACATCGGTAATTCATAAACAAAAAAGCCTTTGAAGCCATCTAAAAGTTGGACTTAGAAATTTAACCCTTGTATTGATAATTGTACTTCTTGCGCGTAACGCGCCTTCGCGCGGTTCTGGATTTCCTGCTTGGCTTTGGCAATCACCGCTAAACGATCCTGGCGGCGTTGGAGTTCTTTGGGCACATTCATATCTTCGGGAAGCGGCGTGTTATCGGCTGCTTCAGCCAGCTTCATCAAGGTGTCGATTTCCTGTTTGAATTGGGCCTCCAGTTGATTGGCGTAATCCCAGCTCAAAGCTTTATGTTTGCTGGCATTGGCTTTAATCTTGGTGCCATCCAGGCTAACTGTACCCAGTTTAAGCAGCCCCATGGCTTCTGCCAGCACCAGTATTTCGACGGTGCTATTTTAATATCTTTGCACTGTTAAATCCGGCAGTCTCGTAGTCGGCACGAACTGTCATTTCTGTAATCTTGGTCAATCTAAAGCGAGTCATTTGCATCATCAGGAAAAAACGCTAAGACAAAAAAATCTGCCGCATTGAACCTTTTGCTTGTTTTTAGGAATTAAATTGCAGCGGCAATTTGGCATCTTCGAAATTCTTAGCTTTGTTGCTAGCATATCCAGTGAGATTTAATGGCATCTTCGTTAGCTCCGTGAATTCATCCAGTGGATACCCGAAAACCCAAGTACTCTTAATGTTTCGGGAATCCAGATTGGATTTTATCATGTGACTAGGCTGACCCATTGTAGAATCTCTGATTTGATCCTAGATTCCTGCGTTGTATGGATGCGCCGACATTATAAATGGCCAGAACCAATTAATAATATGAGAAAAATGCCATTCGCTTTTGCGGATTTCTTCTCTGAAAAGCGTCATGGACGACTTTTTCAGCGTTTCCTTAAGATAATCAGATTTGGCTTTTCAAAAAGAATACACGATTGAAGAGGGTCACTGATGGCGGATCATGTCCACATTTTGATCTCGAGTCCACCAAAATAGGTGGTTTCACAAGTTATTTGTTTCATAAAGGGTAAGAGTGCAATCTCGATAATTAGAACCTATCGGGGGCGAAGGAAAAATTTTACGGGTCAGAAATTTTGAGCAAGGAGGGATAATATGCTATGACAGTGGATGGCAACGAGAAAAGGGTGTGTGATTAATTTAACCATCAGGAAGAGAAAGACCGGCGAATAGATCAACTCGATTTGTTTTGAGGCAGGCCGTCTTTAGGCGGAACTATAAGATAAACCCGCTTTGAGCGGTTCACCTTTTCAAGCCTCCGGCTTTGCCGAAGGTTTTTGACTGAGGCGAAAGCACGGTGCCGGTCAAGGATAAACAGGAACAAGATCATGAACAAACTTTTTGTTTTATCGCTATCGGCGCTACTCACTGGATGTTTCAAGATTGGCCCGGATTATATCCGTCCTCAAGTCGATATACCCAGGCAATGGCGCTTTGCGGAAAGCAATATCCGCCAAAATGCCACCCATTTGAAGTGGTGGGAACAGTTGGGCGATCCAGTCCTGAATCGACTGGTGAGTCAGGCTGCGCAAGGAAACCTGGATCTGAAAATAGCTGTCGCCAATGTTGAGCAGTTTATGGGGCAGTATGGTTCCACTCGTGCCAATCTGTTTCCCCAGATTTTCGGAGCAGGTAATTACGCACACGACCAACCCAGTAGCGCCGGAGGCGATGTGTTGAATAGCGGGACCAACAGTGACGAAGTTGACTTTGCCCGGCTGAGCGCGTCGATGAACTGGGAACTGGATATCTGGGGACGACTGCGCCGTGCCAACGAAGCAGCTCGCGCTGACCTGCTAAGTCAGGAAGCTATCAAGCAGGCAGTGATCCTGACCTTGGTGAGCCAGGTCGCGCAAACGTATATGACGCTACGCGAGCTGGACAAAAACCTGGAAATCACCCAAAACATTGTTAAAAGCCTCGAAGAGGAACAGCGCATCGCTAAAATCCGTTTCGATGAAGGTTACGCGTCCAAACTGGAACTGGAGCAGGTCGACTCCGAATACCAACGACGTAGCGCCTTTATACCTTTATACGAGCAACAAATTGCGCTAACGGAAAATGCCTTGAGTGTTTTGTTAGGGCGTAATCCTGGACCCATCCCGCGTGGCCTTACCCTGGATGAGCTCAAACTCCCCGCCGTACCGGCCGGATTACCTTCCGATCTGCTCGCCCAACGTCCCGACATTCAGCAGGCAGAGCAGGAATTGATTGCCGCCAATGCAAGAATCGGCGTAGCCCGCGCTCAATATTTCCCGAAAATTTCGCTTACTGGCGATGTGGGACAAATGAGCACGCAAGTGGCGACACTTTTTGCACCGGGTGCCAATTTCTGGAGTGTAGGCTCGGCCCTGCTCACGCCAATTTTTACCGCAGGCAAAATTGCCGGACAAGTGCAGTCCGCAGAAGCGGTGCAGAGGGCGGCTGTAGCGAATTACCAGCGCTCTATTCTCTCCGGTTTTCGTGAATTCGAGAATGCGCTAGTGAGCAGTAACAAAACCAAATTACAAAAGGAAAGTCAAAGCAAGCGAGTCGCCGCCGTACGAAACTATTTCAACTTGTCTCGTATTCGTTATGATGGGGGGTACACCGATTACATTACGGTGCTCGATTCGATCCGGCAGTTGTTCGACGCGCAAATTGATCTCATCCAGGCGCAAAGCGCCAACTTTACTGCGATGATCGCTTTATACCGTGCCATGGGTGGCGGCTGGATAGTTCAGGAGGAGGTAGCGGTTAACTTGCCAAATCCCACCGATGCAGCGTTTTTTCCCTAGCAACAGGGTGGGCGTGACAAAGTTTATTGTACAGATAGTCACTCTTGATGGTGTCAGAAAGAATGCCAAGACTCGACAAATCTGGCTGCTTTGGATTGCAGTCTTTTGGTCAAATTAACATTCATGCTAACTAGCGACAATTTAGAATGAAACTATTGACCGGATTTTAGACATGCTTGGAGTCAATGTTGTCGGTTTGTACACACCTTGGGAAGGATTGAAATATTAGTAAAGGGATAAATCGGTTAACTATTCGCCATAACTCAATTAGTGAAATTTAAAAAGCCGAAATACTGCTTTCGCCTACAAAATATTTTTCCCACGCGAAACTGATAACCTCCTGTGGGCAAGAAGTTGTTTCGCATAGGACTGTGACAGCCGTATTCGCATTAATCCCGGAAAAGGTTTGGTTTGTAGCCGGTAATTCAGATTTTTGTAAAATTGATTTAGCTTCAGCAAAGGTCAGGTCCGACTTGAGTTCCAGCAACAAGGCAACAATACCGGACACTTCAGCGGCGGCAATAGAACTGCCGGAAATAAAATCGTAAGTGCCGTGTGGTAACGTTGTGAGTATTTTTTCCCCCGGGGCAGTTATTGTTTGAAGCTGCTGCAACTGATCAGGTTGCCTCAATGACTGAACCGAAATGACATTTTTCAAAGAAGCGGGGAAATTTTCATCTTTCTTGTCTAGCCCTGTATCGGCAGCAATGACAATAATGCCTTTTTCTATAGCCTTATTCAACAGTAGTTCAAGGAAGGAATCTTGCGGTCCGGTAAGGCTCATATTCAGGATTTCAGCCCCTGATTTAATAGCCGTATTGACGGCAAGTGCGAGGGTAAAACTGTTGCAAACCGCTTCGATAGAATCAGTCTGCTGTGGCCAGCAAGCCTTTAACGCAATCAATTTGGCATCGGGAGCTATACCGATGATACCTGTGCCATTATCTTTTCGGGCGACCATGATGCCTGCTACAGCGGTTCCATGTTTGTCATTTGAAAAGTCTGGGGAAATGCCGGAAGCAAAGTTTTCGTTCTGTTTTATTTGATCAATCAGATCCGGATGCGTCAAATCAACACCGGTATCGATCATGGCTATAGTGATATTTTTGCCCGTTGTTTTGCCGTGCGCCAGGCTGATTTGCATTTGCTGTAAATTGGCCTGTAGCTTAAAGTAAGGGTCGTTGTATTGATGGGCTTCAGTTTTAAACAGGTGCATATTCTGCACAATACTCACGCGCGTATCCTGCGAAAGTCTTTGCATGGTTTCTGGTACGGAGGCACCAGCGGGTACTTGATAGACGACACAATGCACGCCTACTTCAGACATTGGCCATTCGGTAATTTTTTGGATATGGTAATCCTCAGCAATTTGTTGCGTAATTCGTTGGCTCCACCCAGAGCTCTGATAGCCGCCTCTTCTCCGGTAAGATGTTGACGATGCACTCTGGACCCTGTTGATGGACTGGTCAGGGAAACCGATCAATAACAAATGATCAGCAATGCTCGGATCAAGTACAGTTGATAACTCCGCCGCATCTAAATTGAAACCGCCACTTTCCGATGGGCCTGAAATCGTCAATAAAAAAACGAATGATAAAAACCAAGATGCTTTCATTATTTTGTGCCCTTGTTGGCATCATGAGCCGATGAAAGCAGGGCGTATGATGGTTCAGCAAAGATAACATTAGTGCTCTTTCGCAGTGACGCAATCATATCCAGCACATTTTTCGCTGCAAGATCGCCCTGAATGGCTACCGTATAAACGCCCTGTGCAGTCGGGCCGTCAACGATTTGCCCATGAACAGAAGCAAGTATTTCATCAATTACTGGCTGTTTGGTGTCATTTAAAAATATGACTCTGAGTGTATTTTGGCTAATCGCTGGATTTTCAGCATTTGATAAAGTGCGATATTCATTCATCTGAAAATTGCCGGTATCAATAAAACGGGGTATCAATAAAGACAGTAGTACGACAGCGGCCAACGCCAGCGCGGGACGGGGTAATCGCCAAATTTTGCCATAGGCTTTCCGTTGAACAGGCAAAGGAATAACTTTTTGCGCTTTTTCCCTGTCATTCGCATCTGGGCTATGAATGCGTTTTATCAAGTGGGAAAAAGAGGCCTGAGCAACTGTGTCAATTGAGCCGTCCTGCTGAACAGCAGTTGCCAGTTTATGCAGAGTTGCCAGTTCACGTCTGCAAGTCAGACATACTTTCAAATGATTCTCTACCATTTTAACTTCAGCGCCGTGCAGCGTTTTGTTGACATACCACGGCAACAACAGCGAGATTTCCTGATGCGCTGAATAAGGATTGTTATGAAGCGGTTTCATTGTATACTCCTGAACATTCAGTCTGCTTGATCTGAACTCAATCATTATCTTTAAGAATCACTGCCAGCTTTTTACGGGCATGGTGCATTCGGGTTTTTACGGTATTTTCCGGACAGTCCATTAACACGGCTATTTCACTGTAATGCAAACCCTGAAAATAAGTTAATTCTATAACTGTTCGTTGTTCAGGTGACAGCATATCCAATGCTGACTCCAGCCAATTAGTCATTTCCAGCTGTTTTATACCGGACTCATTGTCTTCAAATAACAGATTGTCATCGCTCAACTCATCCAGTGATTCTTCCTCGTTATTGCCAGCGTTGCGTAAAGATTGTCGCGCTTTGTTATAGGCAATACCAAAAATCCATGTTGAAGGTTGGCACTGATGATTATAGGTTTCGGCTTTTTCCCAGACTACATACATAACATCGTTGATGACTTCGTCTATGAGTTCCTCTCGCCGGGTAACTCGGGCAATAAACCGGAATAACCGGCTATAGTAATGATGATATAGAAGTTCAAGCGCCTTTTCATCATGCTTGCAGAGTCGAGCGATCAAACCGGCATCTCGATTAAGATGTTCGATATTTTTGGAAACCAATAGCTTGCCCTGAGTTGAATTCATTTTTAGACTTTGACCTATCATAGCAACACGAATGAAAACATAAAACTTTACATCGAGTGGATTGCCGCGAACCAACAAAAGGTTCAATACAGTGTTAAATATTAAAGATCGGGTATCTTTGTTTATAAGTCAGCTGTTTGTGTTTGTAAATTTTTATAGTCATCTGCTCGAATTCAAGAAAAAATCCAGAACAAACAATAACAATGAGCCCTTTCAGCACAAGTAAATAATAAATTGCACTTATGTATTTATGTGTTGAATCTAAGCTTGGAAATTTTTAAAAAATTTTCTGTTGATTTGAACCTTTGTTCGTCATTCTGGAATGAACGGTTCAGAAGGCAAAAAAGGTCTTCTTAAGCATGGTCGTTTGAAGCGGCATTTGAAAAATCACCCATTGGAGAAATAAGATGAAAGTTAAAACAAATATTAAAGCAGGTCGTCGTGGCCGTGGTCGTGGCAAAGATGATGCTCCCGGACATGTTCGACATGGTGTCGGAGAGCACGGGCCAAACCATACCTAAGTTCTAATCGCTTAGTTGATTAAAAAGATTGCCTCAAACTTACTTGTTGAGTTTGGGGCAATTTCTATTTTAAATTGGGTTAATCATACTGTTCTACCTTTACAAGCAAACAAAGGATATGCATCAATTAAATGAATTAAGTATTGAAAATCAGGATTTATCATGTCCCATAAAACAGCACCTGGACGTCAATGCAGATGATGAGCTAATTTTACCATTGCATAAACGAGTCATAGTTCAGTATTCAGACGCCCCCTCAGGAACTCGAGAACTCCATCTTTATTATGGTGACAAAGAAATTTCGTTCGATGAGCCTGACTTGTTTGAATTTGGCGAAAGCCTTGCCAAGCAATCACGCTTTATCGCCAGATCGGCCACGGAATGGGGAAGTGGCAATGAATGGCCGCGTATTCAGGAGCTACTGGAGCAGCTTGTCGAAGAAGGTATTTTGCAACATGCAGATACTTATGTGGCTGAAACCACAACGGGGCAAGACGGCAACCGTCCTTCGCCGCTACCTCCCGCATTTAGTTCAGAGCCGCGTAGCTGGCTTGATTGTGCTGCAATTACCAGTGAGTTGACCGGGCGCACTTTAGAGCTGGGTTATTTAGAACTAGTCATCCCAATTTTTCGAGTTGCCCATATTGCCCTGGATGCAGAAGGGCGCCAAATTGGCGAAGCTAACGTGTTTCCCAAGGCGCTACGTTTAGACATTCCCACTGATTGGCGAACCTGCCCTTATCCGGGCAGCCGTTTTCAGGACGAACGCCCCATGAACATTACCGCGCTCAAGAGTATGCGAGCCTACTGGCCGCAGATGATGGCAGCATTATTATATATTCGAGAGGCTTATCTGCAGCGCTTTCCTACCGCGCAATCCGGTTGGACAGTCGGGGGCCTGGAAGCTTTGTCTGCGCTGGTTTTGGCTGTACCGACCTATCAGCTTATGCGCTCTCAACATGGCTTGGATAACGGCCAACTTCATCCTGCATTATCCTCAATGTTCCGTGTTACCGATGGTCTCAGGATGGTCATGCACCAAATGATTTTTGTGCCGTTTGGAGAACCCACAATTTCGCCGAATACCCCTATTACTTGTCAGGAAATTTACGAATACTCGGAACGCAATTATGCTTTTTCTTCCGAATACGGTGTCTGTGCCGGACCCAAAGTCATGATTGAAGAGTTTTTGAATGTGCTGGTTAATGGTGTGCCGATCAAAGATGCTGAGTCAGTAGTGCTGGAAGCTCCGGTTCAGACAGCTTTGGCCGATCTCAACCCGGTCTTTGACTACGGTCTTTATGGGTTACAGGTACATGCGATAGTGTTTTCAATCTGGCCGGTGATGACGCGTACTTACGTTCAGCTCGGAGCCATAATGGATGCCTGGTCCGGTGACATTTCTGAGGCAGTGCTTTCGTTTCGGGAACGCCTGCAAACCCATTTGCATATCCTGAAAACCCAAACCCATCACGCTACCGAAGCGTGGCGAGTTACGCGTGAACAAGCGTATTCGGACATCTACCAACACTGTGCGCTGGGCTTGGGATTACCACCTGAAGAAAAAACGCTCACCGAACGCATTGCTCCGGTGCTGGAGACCCGCCATCTGCCCGTTTTCGAACAGCTGCGCACTTTACTACACCAGCACTTCAGCGCTATCGATACTGCAAATAATCCTGATATTGACAGCTTGCAGACCTGCCTGATGAATTATTTTTTGCAAGCACAAGCCATTTTACGTTTAGCCTGTGAAACGCAACAACACATTAACAAAGTGCTGGGTAGAGCATCCCCCGAACAGCCTTTTGAAGCGGCTGACATTGATATACACAATCTGTTACAAGGGCGTGAGGCAAGAAAAATTCCTTACCTGATTAATGAACTTGAGGAAATACTTAAGGTTCGCATCGCCATAACCAAAGACCGAATTGAAATTTCCGGCGTTGATTTTGTCTAGCGGCTCAACGGTAAATTGCAGCCATGAATCAACTGTAAATATTTTTTTGAATGATTTGAACCTTTGGTTAATTTTTAGGAATTAATAATCAGGAAAAGCGCAATGCCTTCCTGATCAAAATAACATTCAACTAACTTTATGAGAGAAATATCATGAAAATAAAATCTAATATTCGTGCTGGCGCAGGTAAGCAAAAGCAAAAACAAGGAAGCAGCACAGACTCAAGCTCACCGGCTGAAGTTTATGTACCACCCGTAGGGCGTTGCGTGGGTATATAAGCGCACTAATTACCGGCCTATAAAGGAGAGAAACGATGTATTGCTCTCCTTTATTTAATTCCTTAAAGACATAAACACTAATTTTCTGTTTCCTTAAAAATCTATGGGTGTGCAATCACCAGCAAAGTCTGAGTCCGCTCAAAGGCACAGTTCAAACATTTTTCCAGTGATTCCGGATCCAGTGCCGCAAAACTTTCATCCAGGACCGTCAATTGAGTGTTTTGCAGAATCGCCCTTGCCAGGAATATCCGGCTGCGCTCACCGTGAGAGAGTTGCCAACCGGTTTCGCCTACTCTTTGCATCATGCCTGATGGCATTCGCTCCAGCAATTCGCCCAAACCTAATTCTTCACACAATTCCTTGGCCTCATGGATTTCTTCGTCTGACGCGGGCCAATTGCGCCCCATTAGCAGATTAAACGCCAGCGTTCCGGTAAGAACATGATTCTCATGGAATTGCGGCGCTTCAGTTGCCAGCTGATGCCAACTTTCGCCTAAGGTGTGTCGATCCAGTCCATTTATTAGCAACAAGCCGGATTCCGGTGCCCTAAGCCCCACCAGTAACGCAGCCAGCGTTGATTTTCCACCCCCTGATGCGCCTTCCAGCAATATGCGTTCATCCCTATAAATGACTAAATCGATGCCACGTAGAATCGGCTCGCCTTGTGGGCGATAACGAAATACCAAGTCACTGGCATCAATCAATTTGTTAGCGATGTTATCTGAACCTGTCCCGGTTGTCCGGGCAGAAGATAAAAAAAGTTCTTGAGCCGGTTTTTTGCCGGCGGAATGAAATAAACTTGCAACTTGCGTCCAGGCAATACCGGCTCTCGCCAAGCTCGCCAAGCCGCCGGATATGCCGGAAAGCGCTCTATTGGCAAGCAATATGCCGCCTAAGCTGATTGCCAAGCTGGTTGTGCTACCCGTGCCGGCAACAAACGCAGGCGCTAGTCCAAGCAGTCCAACAATCAACCAGCCGCGCGAAAGCCCGCCTATGATCGGAACAACAGCGTAATCCAATGCTTTAGACTCGTGTAAATAGGCTTGAATGGTTTGATCCTCATGGCTATCCCGGCGAGTTGCCGGTTCCTGGGCCAGACAAGTCCGGTGTCCAACCATGTGCTCCACCAGTTCCTGCGTCATATCCAGGCGCATCAGCGTCCATTGTCGCAAGCGCCTGAAATAGCGCCAAACCAAGGCGACAGTCAGTGCCAACCAGATTAACAAAAGCAGTAAATGTAATTGACCACCGGCGCCATTTGCCAGAATCCATCCGGCAAAGACTAATTCGATTAAAGCGATAATCACCGCAAAACCACCGTTCAGCGCTAAGGATTCCAGAGCTTGCGATTCCATCACGCGTCCCAGCAACTGGCCGGCGCCTTGATGCTTTACGAAGTCAAGATCCAGCCGCAAAGCGCCGGCTAGCAGCCGTTGTTTTAAAATCCGGCCCATATCCAGGGCAAACGTAGCATCCAGCCATCCACCCAGTAAATGCAAGGGGATCAGCGATAATACCAATAACGCCCAAGCCGAAAACCAGCCAAAATCCAGTCGTCCGTTTAAGGCAGCCTGACCAACCAGACTCCAGTCAACAATTTCCAGCCCGTAAACCAATGTAAATACGCTTAACAGTATCCCGACACGACGTGGTAGCCGGGCTTGGCTGAGCTGCCGCCAAAATCCGGCAGTCGGTGGTAAACGCAGTATCCAACAGCCAGTGATGGTTTTACCTGCCAACCGCTCTTGAATCATGACAGCTTTAACTTTCGGTTGCTGCCGTTTGGGGACATCGGCAAGGTTTAATAAACGATCAATTTCTGCGCTAATCGGCGCTTCATAGGGAGCACAGAGCGCAGCACGTAACATTTCAACCGGGCAAGAGCGAACCCACAAATCGGGGGTTATCAGTTGCACACGACTGGATTTTGATTTCAGTACGAATAGAAAGTGAATATCTGACCCGTTCCAAATTTGCAATACAGCTGGTCCAACATGACCTAACAAGTGGTTAACTTGAGATACCGGCGATTCGATTGATTCCGCTTCCAAGCCCAAGCGATCACTCGCCCATTCCATCCAGTGGCTAAGATCAGTGAAGTCTTGCTGCTGTAAAGGTTCCGGTACTGTGATGTGATCTGGGATGCCGGTATTTAGGCCGGAAAGTCTTGCCAGTTCTTGAATACCCTCGCCTAATCGCGACAACGGCCAGCTTAACTCAATAATGTCCTTATTCATTGATTGCATCCTTTTCCGTGGACTCAACATGGCCGTTTTTGATATGGATGCGTCGCCAGGCTTTCCCCTTCCATAATTCCTGACGCACCAGCTTTTCAGCATTGAGTAAATCCCGATAGCGGGAGTCACGGGCTGCTAATTGACTAGGGTCGTCATCTTCAATAATTCGCCCGTCCTCGACGACCAGCACCCGTTTAAATGACAGCGTTTCTTCTACATCATGGGTAACACAAAGCAGGGTGGCATTCGCCCACCAGTGCCTGGCCTCGTTAAGTAGTTGCCGGCGATGATTACGATCCATACCGCGAAACGGTTCATCAAGCAAGGCCAGGCGCACATCGGTTTGTAACAAGGCGCGCCCCAAGCGCACACGCTGGCCTTCGCCACCAGACAACAGCGCTCCGCCTTCACCCAGATAGGTCTGCAAACCTGAAGGCAGTTTTTGCAAGACACCACGAAGTGCGGCGGCATCGATAGCGCTTACAACATGATCAAAACCACTGTCACCGGCGCTGAAGCAGAGGTTGCCGAGAAACGAGCGATTCCATAGTTGCACCGCAGGATCAACCCAGGCCGTTTCCTGGCGCAAGGCTTGCTGATTGCTACCGTTTAAATTCATGCCATCGACTAGTACTGTCCCGCTCGCGAGGCGATGCCAACCCAGCAAAAGACCGACAAAGCTCGATTTTCCTGCACCCGAAGGGCCGACAATTGCAATATGTTCTCCCGGAGCAATTTCCAGATTAATGTCTTGCAAGATCGAATGACCGGCTACAATTACATTACCGGTAATCATTTCGATGCGAACTCCCGTGCTGCCTTTTGCGTTATCCTCAGCGGTGTTTTCATTCGGCTCAGTTGCCTCAGGTTCTTCCGGGGTCGCCAGCGGCTCAAGTAACCGAAGCAAGGTATTACGTTGTGCGGGATACTGATGGGCTAATGCCGTCAAGCGTTGACCAATGGCCGGGAGCTTCAAGGCCCAGTAAACCAGCAACAGGTCGCCCCCCGTGACACCGCCCGCACGCTCAAAATGCTGAAACAACATTAAGACGACAAAACCCATACTGACCAAGGATTGCACACCTTCGATGGCTAACGACAACTGGATCAAACTGCGGCCAGAGCGCGCCCATTCCACCAACAAGCCTTCATGTTCGCGGCGCACCGCCAATTCAGCCCGATGCGTCCGAATGGGCACCAGACCTAACAATGCATCCAGATAAAAACTGAACAAGGCACCGGAATGACTACGTACGCGCAAATCTCTTTCGTTAAGCAGCGGTTGGGCAAGCAAAGGCAAGCCAATCGCCAAACCGGTAACCAGTAGCGCCAAACCGCTGCTGTTTGAATCGATGATAATAATCCCCGTGAGTGTGAAAACAATGTCCCAAATCGTTTGAACACATTGAATACCCAAGCTGGGAACCAGCCGGGTCAAGGCAATGCTGTGACTGCGTTCCGCCATATCCGATATCGGACGGCTTTGAAAATAACGATCCGTCAGTTTCGGTAGTTTTCGCAGCAAAGCCATACGCAAGCGTGTTTCCAAATGCCGGCCAAAGCGCTGCGATTCCATGGCAATGGGAATTTCAATCAACAGGAGCAGGCTGACAAAAGCCAATAAACCGATTACCGCACCCAAACGTTGTTCGGCCAATTTGAGTTCCCACGCCATATCAAAGATTCCCCGGAACAATAAAGTTTCAATTAATACCGCAGCAACGGCGATGACCATTGCGCCGGTCAACGCCAACGGCGATAACAGGCCATCGGTCTTAAGCAAATCCAGCAAGCTAGTGATTGGATTTAAGGGTTTTTCGTTAAGTGCGGCCTCCAGTTCAGGTGCTAGCGATGGCTCGGTAACAGCTTCGGCGAGCCGTGCCGATGGCTTTCCTTTAACTTGTAACAACACGGCGCCTTTTAGCAGCAATTTTTTTTCGGTACCCGGTTCGGATTTTTGCGGGATTACTGACCAATAAGCGAAAGGTATCGTCTTATAAATGTCGTCTTTATGGATGAGTTCAAGTAGCGCCTGCACCAGTTTAACGGCTTGTTTACCCGGTTTTATGCCGCCCGCCGAAACCATGGAATTAACCAGGCGCACACCGGCATCCAGCTTTGCCAAGCCAAACCAGCCGGGCTCCTTGAGCGCCTGTTCTATAAGAGCGCTTATGTCTTTTTTAGCAGCGCCCAACATCGTCAGGCGTTGACGTAATGGTTTAAGAAATTCATCTGAAGCGGCCCATTCCAGCCAGTCTTGAGCCGGAACAGGAAATTCATGGCGAAAGATTTCTTCAGCAAACCGCGTACACGTCACCCAGCGTCTACCGATAGCCGGATCCATTACTTGCAGCCATGAACCGTGCTTTCTCCATATCACCACAAAATGTGTGGCACCGTCCACATGACGCACAACCACCAACGCAGGCAACACGTCAGCTTCAGATAAAAAAATATGATCAATAGGCAACATCACCTGTTCGGCATCGACGCCTGACTGGTTGGCGACGTCTTCGAGCATATCAATGGAAGTGCCATCGACATTGGTTTGGCAGGCTTCCCGAAGACGGCCATAACTGATGGGGATGTTAAAACCTTCCAGCAAGCATTTTAACGCCGCTGGTCCGCAGTCCATTGCCGATGTTTGCACCACTTCAGGTACTAACCAGCGCCGCCTGGCGGTTTTACCAACGTGGCTCATGAAGGCTTAAACTCGCCGGCAGGTTGTTGTGGTAGTTGCCTGCTGTTTGAGAGCAACTGCCCGGATGCACGTAACACCATAACGGCCGGGCTAATCTGTTCAATACTCACTTCGATAGAGCCAGGTAAGCCGTGTTGCATCAGGATGAGCGACTTTTCCGCAATTTCCGGCGTAAACTCCACCCGCACCTGATTTTCCCTGATTTCAGAACCCACGCGGCTAACTTTTGCTGGAATCGTCCCAAATTGTGCCCAGGGGAAACCATCCAGACGCATACGGCCGGCTTGCCCGGGATGAATCCTGCCCAATACCGCTGCGGGCGGAAAATCAGCAACAATTCTCAGTTCACTGCGCGGCACGATGGCACCGAGTTTTTCACCTACGGCGACATAGGTACCTACTTGTAAGGGCACTACAGCGCCGATTTGACCTGCTGCCGGAGATAGAATAAAGTGTTTTTCGATATCCTGTTTGAGCCTGGCAATAGTCATTTGAGTTGTTTCCAATTCACCATTCAACCTAGCGGCCTCGCGTTTGAGATTTTCAATTGCTGCCTGTTCCTGGTGTATACGGGTCTGAGCTTCCAACTCTGAGCGATGAAGATCCATAGACAGTGCATCCCGGGCAAAACTTAATTTTTGTGATTCTGCTTTGGCGCGTAACGCTTCAATAAGCGGGATAGCGCCGGAGCTAAGCATTTTGGTCAGGCGGCGATCATGTTCTTTGGCATATTCAGCTGCAGCGACTGCTTCCTTATGCCTCGCTTGAGCGCTCTGGGTCAATGCAAGCGAGGCTTGATGATCTTCGGATTTGGCTTGTTCCAATGCGGCAATTTGCTTTTGTATTGAGGCAATCTGGGGGGGTAAAGCTTGCAATCGTGACTCTTCTTCGTGCAAACGCAGCTTTTCGCTGCTCGCATCGAGTTCAAGCAAAAGATCACCCGCCTTGACTTCTTGTCCCAACGATAATGAGGTAGAAATAATCTTGCTCGCCACCAACGAGACAATAGGGTGAGCGGATTGATTGACTTCCAGACGAGCCTTTGTGGAAATTTCGTAGACGGTTATTTTGGCAAAGAAAAACCAGGTCATCCATCCGGTCAGGATTAATCCCGCAATTAGCCAAGCGACAGCAGCATACCTGGGCGAGTCATTGGCGAGAGATCGAGTAGTACGTGAAAATGAAGCAGGCAAGAAATCTCCATGGACAACCGTCCAGTGTTTATAGTGTGATGAATGATTAACAATATTGCTGATCGGCCTGAGTGTTGTTTATTCCCTTTTTCAGGCAAAAGGTTTAATCAATCTTCAAATTTGATAGTATTTATTAGTCACAATTAAAAAGCTATTCTGCCTAGAAACCCACTGAAATGGAAAATACAAAAGTAGCATCAATTAAAGGTGGATCATAGAGCTCGTGTTTTTGCTCGACGACAGTTTGATCAATTGAGGTTTCGGTCGCATCCATGTAACGAAAATCAAGCGAGACGAACTTGTAGTAGTAGGTGAATCCGACATTCCAATAGGGGTAATCGGATCCCAAAACGGCTTTGGTTTGACTGAAACCAAAGCTGGCGGATAATTCCAGATAATCGGTCAACGAATATCTACCAGTCAGTTCGTAATCAATCGCATAGTTTCCCAAACCATAATAGTCCTCGGCAAAAGAGATCCTGCCCGAGAACATATCCTGGTAATGCAAAAACAGATAAAACTCATTGTAATCTGCCGGATGACCGAATACATTGCCGTCATAAAGATAGCGAGTCCATTGCGCATCCAATCGCCATGCAGTCGCCAGACTGAAGCTCCAGCCTAGATAAGGGATAATTTCAACATGGGCAGCATTGTTTTCAATCTCATGGGATTCAAAGTCAATATTTGAGACTGAACTGCCTACATACAACCCAGATGAATGCTCGTAATCTATATTCGCCAGAAGAGCGGGATTATTGTCGCTTTTGGTAAACCATCTCCCGACATTATTAGTCGTACCGGTCAAGGTTGCATGGAACTCAGCAAGACTAGTACAAGGATATAAAAAAAATACTCCGCCAAGCATTTTAATAATAAGCACGGATTTTTTTAAAAACTTTCCCGGACTGGAAATATAATTTAAACAATCTGTTTTTAGGGGGATCAACTTAAAAATCCCTAAATGAACTTGTTCATTTAGCAATAAATTCAGATGGTGTTGCTGCAAACTGATTGTCAGAGAGTGTTAAGTTAAAATTTCGAAGAATAATAAAACAATAAGTCATTGATAAACAGAGAAGTGTATGCACTATAAGGGTTTAGTATTGGGTAACTTGAAAATCCAATTCACAGCTCAACAGAACTCCCATTCATCGTGCCACAAAAATGACTTGACTACCACTCTTAAACGTTGAGCTTCCGCTGGGCAAGCGGTACGTTACTCAACAATGTATTTGCCAGTCCTGCCAATCTTTAACAACAAATCGGTATGAAAACGCTCCTGTCGATAGGTTTGAGTATTTGCATTTATCCGATCCAGGTCGTTCCCGTTAACGTCGTATATCTCTTTCATCATTTTGTTCTCTATACCTGTAGCATTGGCGAATATGAAGGTATGGGTGTGTCAAGCAGCGTGGAAAATTTTCCAGTTATTGCAAAAAGAGCGTTCAAGTATTTCCACCAATAATCGCTGATTATTGATTTAACAGCGCCTACTGTCATAATTGACTGAAAATCAGGCGCTGAAAGTTGTAACTATTGGAAGCCGTTTTACACGCCCAGTCGCTTGATTAAGCTGTTCAGGCGAAGGAATTAGTCGAATGACAGGTGTCCAGTATTGTTCCGTTTTCGGCTCGAGTTAACGTTACTTGAAATGGCTGCTGCTGCGAACAACGTGGATGAAATGATGAATTCCCCCGAAATAAAGCCAATTAGGCCTAATACAAACACAGCCCCTGTTAAAATATCTTTGTAAAAATCGTTCATGAGTAAATCCTCGTAATAAAAGTGAAAAGTTTTTTAAATTGCAGCTCAAATCTAGTGGGGATACATATTGTTGATAATAACACTATGAATATATAGATTATTTGCTTATTTTATAATTTAAATTAAAAATCTATTCTGGCAAATGCCTAACCGGATTTTATGTTCCATGTTGCCTAAACTCTGAATTAAAACTCTTAAAACAGGTATTCTGTTTTGCTAAAGCATCTTAGTCGACGCTGATAACGGCGGAAAGCGCGTCTTATGATAGGGTAAAGACGATCAAACCCCATCCTATTTTCTAAGTCTGATTCTTTTTGTTTGGTATTCAACATAACAAAAAGATGTTGGGCTTGATTTATCAAAAGTTCATTATTCATTTCCAATCACCAGTAAGTTACTACTTCTTATATTGTTTAGTTTCAAGCCAGCATTACGCGCAAGTTTACGACTGCGTATAGTTTGCATAAACAAGATGAGAGGAAACCTATAGGTTTGATTAAGATTAGATAAAGATAGGAATAACTTTAAGAAGGTTATAGTGGACGGTTTTGTCGTAAATATTTAAAGGTCTTTAGCAGCACTTACAAACGAAAACCTGTCTGGCACTGGAAGTGACTTCTAAAATCAAGGCGTTAGAAGGCTTCTTGCCGTATCAAAAAGCGTGCAAAATTTCCCGTTTTGTAAAAATGAGCGTCTAAATTAAACAGCTGCCTTGCATATATTACTGTTTTTAAAATACACAGTGCCTAATTAGTTATTTCGTGTGACTCTCACTAGCGATCGCTTATAAAGTCTATGAAAGTTTTCTGTCGTTTGCTTGAATTCGCCCAAATAAGAAGTAATCCAATGTCAGGTTCATGGGTTAACATTTTTTTAATCACGAGGAGAAGACCATGATCCAATTCATTCTTGCCGCCCTGTTCTTCATTATCCTGCACATCGGTGTCTCGGGCACTTCAGTCCGAGACCGCGTCATTGAAATGAGAAAACGATTTAGCATGAGTACATTCCTTTCAAGGTATAAACATAAATTCATAAACACGAAGCGCATCGGCAGGTCCTGAATCATATTATCCGGGAATAAAAACTATGTCTGCATTATGGTTTTTAGAGCTTGCAGAAATTAGGTGCTAATTTTGGGATAAGTGGGTTAAAAATAGATAATCGTTCATTCCCAGCGGGGTTTTGGCACAGCATCACCCCGATAAACATTCAGAAATGAAACTTGGAATAAGTGTATTCTCGAAGGAAAAGTCTTTATTGATAAAGAATGCGGACGAAAACCTGACCTTAAGCAATAAGGCTCTTAAATGTTAGCAGAAAGTCCGACATAAGCCTCGGTGTTTATGATATGTAAGATTATTTGTTACTAAGGAATATGGGCCACGCTATTTCACCACCGGCGTTAACATAGGCGAGATGTAGGTCGGCCAGTTTATTTTCATGCTGGCAAAACTGACGCTAAATCTGGATAAAATTCGACGCTGTTTTACACCTTGGGCCGAACTGAGACTTTCACGAAAGGCAGCTCGCGAGCCCATCCCGGTCAGTCAAAAATTTGTATTTCAAACTCGATAAGTTTACGAGGAAAACATTCCAGCTCATAAGCAATTTATAGCTTTAGCAGGATAATTTTACCTGCGGATTAGTGCGGCTTTACGCTTATGAATATTTGCGACAAAACCCTCAACGTGAACCTACCTAGAATTATTCCTATCTTCATCTAAACTTAATCAAACCTACACGTTTCCTCATCATGTTTATGTAATCTTTACGCAGTTTTTACGAACTGAGCATATAGAGGCACATCGTTGGAGAATGATGAGCTTGCTTCGAAATAGTATCCACGACACTAAAGCTTAATTATGTTATCGCATGTAATCAAAATAATCATAGGGGAGTTTTATTATGCATAACATTTATACACTCAAATAATTTATGAAAGATGAATTATCAGTTAGGAAAACATATCCACAGGCGATGGATAAACTTCGTGAAGATGCCGGACTGGGCGAAGCAAAGTCTATAACGCCAATTTATAAAAATGATATAGATGAAGTTTTTTCACGGGCACTAATGAGACGACTGGGAGAAACTCACTGTGATGATTAATGAGCATTGGGGACAGTCAAAATTAAATTTAAAACAAGATAACGATTAAATGAACAATCGATATTTCAATTACCGCAGTTTGCCGACTGTTGCCCTTCGCAGCCATCAACTTTTGGCCGTAAGCCGCGAGTTACTTAGGTTAAGACGTATTAACAAGAGTGATAGTCTTTGAGGTTTCGAATATGCTATCAGGAGTTGGTGGCCTTCAGATGCTCCGTATGCAGTCTGCAAAAGGTAAGGAAATGCCTGCTAAAGCATAAAAAAACCGTACTATAGTTTTAGGACTCATCGGTATTGGTTTGCGAAGTATCGTCGGATGAAAGTTCATTGTTATTCTTGATATGCAATTTCGCGACTTTCTCAAAGGTGAGCTTTCCAACTAAATTACCTATCTTTTCACCTACCGCCTCGCCAATTTCGCCACCGGTATCGTCAAATAAGGCGTCACCGATCATGCCACCAATTGTTTTTCCCGCGTGACCGCCTACTCTTTCACTGCCTTCTATTTGCAAATCTTCTTTTAAGGGATGCTCAGTCTCAGGTTGGTGGAGAAGCTCTTTTGCAATTTTGCCACCTTGACGGGCTCCGAAGACTTCACAGACTATGGCCCCCACTTCAGCACCGATCACCGTGCCTTCCGGCCCTAACACCGATCCCAGGCCGGCACCCACCATTTCCCCCAAACTTTCTCCAGCCATGCCTTCAGCCAGGCTAGCCCCTAGCTCGGCATAGCGGCTAGGATGCTTCGCCAAATCCAAAGCATTGGAAGCTACCGTCTTCGCTTCTTTTTGTAATGTAGTAGTGACATGGGCAAGCTCTTTCTTAATTTCGCTGACTGTACTTACTAAATCAGATGGAGGTACTTTAGCGTCCGCAGGTTTTTTTCCGCCAGCTTGATCGACACTGCCCAGTAAGCCACTTTTCGTAGTTTGTTCCGCAATATTTTTGTTGTCTTGAGTCATTGAGTCATCTGCCTTTAATTGATGGTATTATTTTATTTCGGCACCGGGCTAGAAGAGCCTCTTCCAATGCTAAATGAGTGTAAAAGGCGTCAAAATTTACCACTAACAGCCTCGGTTTTTCCAATTAAATAACTCAGTACTTATTTTAATAACAATAAAATAACAAAGACTGCAGGTGCTTTGCTGCTCTTTTCTAACAAAACTGGCAAAATTTCTACTCCTTAACCATTTCTCAACATCATTAACAATTCACATTTACTTTCAATCAGCTTTGGTGGAGTGATTACTTTTGGGGCTGAAAAATATTTCGAGGAACTTATTACGGCCAATTGCGCCTATAACCGCCGTAGCTAAATTGTAGAAAGTTATAAATATAATAAGAATTATATGGGTAGCCCAGAATCGAGGCCATTTTATTTCCTCTATTAAGTGTTCTCTAGCAGTCGAGAGTGATCCGTATTTGGAGATAAGCGGGATTAGTTCCTCGATAAATTGAAAAAACACCACGATGATTAAATAGAGAAAAATTCTCCATGCGATATTATAAATTAGCCTCTTCTGAGAGAACCATTCATATAAAGGTAGTGCGTCGACAATCAAAATTGATTTCCCAACAATAAGCGCGCCGATAGTAGCGGCTGTAGAGGATGTAAGAGTTATGCCGTATTGTTTGGCCATTAGCGTCCGTATAAACGCAAGGATATGAAAAACCACTAAAAAGAAAATAGTAGGTGGGAGCATTTCGAAAAATTCATGCTTTAGAAATATGAGTGCTTTTTTCATAATAGATACCGAGGTGTCTTAACTTAATGATTACAAATGTTTCGGATATTTACCCTGTTTAAAACTTTAATCCTAAAAAGAGCGGTTGACTATGCTATGACGGTACCGGCAGGATATCCGGCGCCTGTAACTGATGCCCTTTGAGGTACTTGACCAGGGCCAAGCTCAAAATTCGGTACCAGCGCTGGAGTGTTGTCACCTGCTCCGCAGTTGATCGTGGTATCCACATCTAAAATCCACGGCACGCTCAACAGTGGCGCATAAACCGAGTGGATACTGTCTTGCAGCCAAGCCACGCCTTCCGATTCGTCCATGT
>CAYVFT010000057.1:0-23021 GCA_964450225.1 uncultured Crenothrix sp.
CACGTTCAACCACAGCTTGGTTGAGGTTGGTGATCTGTCCATCACGTTCAGCCACGGCTTGGTTGAGGCTGGTGATCTGCCCATCACGTTCAACCGCAGCTTGGTTGAGGCTGGTGATCTGCACGTCATGTTCGGCTATGACGTGGTTGAGGTTACCGATTTGCAAGTCACGTTCGACCAAGATGGCATTTAGACGACTGATCTCTGCAACTGTATCGGACTGCTCGATGTTATAGTCTCTTAACTTCAGTCCGAGGCTATCCACCCAGTTGTTGTCAGCATAGACCAGGACGATCTGGTCACCACACCAAGGTGTATTGGGCAGCGGTCGGCAATCCACTACCCGAGACCAGATCAGTCTGAATCCATTCGCCAACTGCAAAGGAATATTTTCGGGGAGAAAGGAAAAGAAATGTTCATCAATTCTATCCAGCTCTTTATAGGGAAGCGCCAAGACAATGGCTTTTTTTGCTCGAAAGCAAATAGTATTTAAGGCGTCGTAGGGCTTGTGAAAATGCTCCAGCGTATTGGACGAGAACACAACATCAAAGTCTTCTCCCGGATCGCCGTTCGGCGTTAGCCAATCCGAGTTAATAAAATGGATGGCCGGATAGCGATGGGCTGCTTGTTCAATGGCTACAGAGGAAAAATCGACACCGGCAATCTGTTTTGCGTCGATATAGCTGGCCCAGACATCGGTGCCATCACCCTGGGCACAGCCCCAGTCAGCAAGAGTTAGCAATTGCTGCTGTAGTTGCTTAATTAACCATTGAGGAAGGTGTTTGATTGCGAGATGTGCAAAAAAACGGGACTGTTTTGGTCCCTCGCAAGATTCCCAGTTTTCAGCAAAACGGGCATCCCAGTATGTGTCGGAGTTAATAATTTCTATATTTGCCATTTTGATAATTTCATGAGAATTTGTTGTTTAATAACTACCTTTAAAAATAACATGAAACCACTGCGGTAGATGTCTCAAGTCATCAATTACAAGAGCATGATTTGTTACCCTTTGTTATGAACTCACAAACAGAATTGAGATTATGTCAAGAACAAATCGGTTAGAGACAAATTTGGAGCAGAAGATATTTTCAGAGCTTCTAAATTCAATTTGTTCTTGAATTGCCAGATATGGTTCTTTACCATAATTATGCTGTCTACTTTACGATTTGCCATATAAATCAGGATCAAGGCGTCAGTCAGTCTTACGAAAAGGTTGTCCCAATATTTCGGCGTTACTCACTCTATGTGGTTTTTATAAACTTAAATTATGCCGTTAAGAAAAATATTACTTCGATTTATCAATAGAGGATTCGTACAAAATTTTCTTGTAAGCTTTAGCGGCTTAAATAGTTGTCACAACTTTAAGTTGATCAATTGCCATACCCGCTGGATCAAAGCCGATGTTCATCACAGCTACTCTTGAAAAGCCGAATATACTGAGATGCCACGACGTCGATTCGGTAGCGATTGGCGACTTCTTTCACTAATGCCAGCGCGTTCATATATTTTTGCTTGTCAGTTGCGAAAGCCGCAACAACTTGCGCAGCTTTTTCAATCGGAATCTCCCAGTTCTCGAGCTCGATTACTTCACCAGCGACGTCATCCGCTGCCGTCAGCATGTTTCTGATATCACCTACATCAGAGGAGATATAGGGTTTGCCGGCAAAGAAACAATCGACAATGGTCAGAGGGAAGCTCTCTGACTTGAACTTGGTCAGCATGATACCCATGTCTGCCGCCGCATAGTGGCCGACCGAGTTATCGCTGAAGCCAGCCAGGTAAACAAAATCGGGTGCGCCGATCCGACAGTACTCATCGTAGACCGGTCCGTTACCTACCAGGATGAGGCGAATGTCTCGGCCTGACTGCGCTCGCGCGCGCTCAACTACCTGGATCATTTCCGCCCATCCCTTATCGGGTATGGCGCGGCTGACGCAACAGAGCACAAAGGCATTCTCGGGTATACCGATGTCTGCGCGCGAAACCGGTACGATGTTGGGTGGCTGCATGCCATTAGGCAACTTGACGAATCGGGATGAAGACTTGTTAAAGAGGCCGCAGTCCGAGAAGGGAGTAATATTTTTCTCGGCGGTATAGACCCAGGTGCTGACGCTTTGGTCAGCCTTGAACAGTTCTTCCTCGGTGCAGTTATTACCATGCTCAATCATGCCGTGAAGAGAAGCGACATGTGCTTTTAGTTCGTCAAAGACATCCGGTACCTCTAACGGATATTTCTGAATATACCATTGGTGCGAGTTCAACACTTCCACTCCAAAATCGTGGATGATTGCCTTCATATCCTCAATGCTGGAAGTCTCGATGACCGGCACGTCATTGCGTAGCATCCGGCGAACCCCATCTTCGCGCATATTGATGCCCGCGCTGAACAGGATAACTGATAGGCCCTGCCGCTTGAATTCGTTCGCCATTCTGATGGGAAGGATCTCGGCGCCGCCAGGGTAGAAGCCCATGGTCGAGACCATGACATTCGGCAAACGGGATTCACGGGCACGGAGGACGGACTCGTAGTCGTACCAAAGCGAGAACTCCTCATCGCTCCGATCCAAGTGGTGCTCGTAAAGGATCTTGGCGCTTTTTTGACACTGCTCGAGAACAGTTAGCGGCACGTTGTATAACGATGCGACTGTGCGGCTTGCCATCCCGATTTCACGATAGAAGACTTCCTTCTTGTACGTAGCCTCGGCTGTGCTACCTTCGTACCGCCGGAAGAAATTCGTAGTCTCAGTGGAGTAAGCGATCTTTCCACCCCGAATGAGGTGAAGATAGAAAACCCAGTCGCCCGCCACAGTCATTGACAGCCATGAGTCGTCATCCAGCAAGGGCATCTCGATGGGGCGCTTGAACAGCGCTCCGCTCGCGTTGGGGATAGTGTTCTTGATGCCCATGGCACTCCTGACCTCATTGTGCGCCGTCTCAACGTACGGCGCGTCCCACTTCCCAGCGCACGGCAGATCACTCAGATAGTATTTGAAGGCTTCAAGAATGGGAACCTCGTTCCGGTCGACGAATGTGGACCTCGCGCAAGCGAGCAGCACGGCCTCGTCGTCAAAGCAGCGGACGAGCACCTCGAGAAAGCGTTCATCGCAATAATCGTCACTTTCTGCGATCCAGACGAGATCGCCGGTTGCCGCCTTGATTCCTTTGGCCCACTGGCGAAAAGGACCACCCGAGTTCTTGTCGTTGTAAAGCGTACGCGTGATGCCGGGATGGGCCGATGCATACTCATCCAACAGTGATCGACTGCTGTCGGACGAGCAATCATCCATCAGGATGACTTCGATGTTCTTGTAGGTTTGCCCGTAGATGCTGTCCAGCCGTCGACGCAGAAACAGTTCGTGGTTGTAATTAGGTACGATCACCGAGACCTTGGGCATGGGCGTGTCTGAGGCGATGTTCAAGAGGGCTCGACTAGTCTCATTCAGGCGCGCGAAGCCCAGCCGCCGGTCGGGCTCGATGACAAGCCCTTCGCTCCAGGCATTCCAGGCATTAACGAACACGAAGCGCCGATCTTCGGGATAGGCAACCTTCGCGCTGTCGATAGCTGCGTCTAGCCAGCGGCGGTAGTCCTTCACGTGAAAGCGCGTATATACGAGCGGGTGCTCTGGCCCATGAGCGGTGTTATCGCGCCCAAGAGTGACAGCGTGATAGAGCGGGCAAGCCAAGTCATGCGTCTTTTGAGCCCGGGCGACGCCCTGCGAGGCGACGATACCGTAAGGTACTACGTCTATCCCATTCTTGTTACGTGGCAAAAAGTCGCCTGTCTCTCCAGGTACCGGTGCACTGGGTAGGTCGAGCATTGCATCAAACAGGTCCGCCGTGCACGTATCCGGACTGTACTCGCCAGCTTGCGCGGATCGGCCGATCAGGAAGGGATTGTCGATACCTTTATCGGCAAGCTGACGCCTCAAGTGATCAAGCGCGGAGGCGGCATGCAGGTTTTCGATGTGCATCGAGACCAATATGACGGGCCGGTCCTCTATACAGATAAACCTCCGGTCCGATGCTGCTCGCACGAGAGTTGCGATAAGAGAGCCAAAGATAGCTTCCGAGTGGAGCCCTACCTGTACGCAGAAGCGGAAGTCGATATCGTCATTAGCAAGAAAGATCTCGACCGGCTGAGCGGGCCCAATATCGAGGTCAAAGCAGAAGCCATAAAGGCCATGACGCTTCGCCATCTGCGCCTGGATATGGAGTGTACGCGAATCCAACGGGTCATAGAATCCCAGCTCCTCGTGAGGGATTAGCGCCTGCGAGTAGCCTTTGAAAACGGACCGTTCGCTGCGCAAAGCGACCCAGTCGGGTAACGAGTAAAAGGCGAGCAGCTTGATGTCGGTATCGACGACGCCAAACTGTATTTCGTTCTCGTAGCGTGTGCCCGAATCGAGGGCTGCGTGCCGCTGTTCCGAAGCGCCTGCGATGACGTAATGGTAGAAAGGGTTCATCCCTGCCTTGCGAATATCGCTGTAGATGGTCAGATAGGAGCTGGTATCGAAGTCGTCAGAGGGATTCCTTCCCTCGCGCCAGCCATACTTGCAGTAATGTCGGATCGGGTCGTGTGGCGGTGGCTGCAAATCCGGGTACATTGAGAGGTAGTAGGACTCGTCAAAGAGACCGGACTTTCTTATGGCCTTAACTTCCGCATTAACACGGGCATTTTGAAAATAGGGGTTGCTGGTGAGCAAGGATTTGGCGACTTTCCTCAGCAACGACTTGCGGGGCGACCGGACCTCTTGTCTGATAGCCACAGCTGCCTTGCGCAACGGCGTCATTACACGCCAAGAGCGGGCGTGAAGGATCTGGTTCAGCTCCTGTTGTAGATTGCGAATCTCTGAGTTCTTGACGATCACGATACGGTCGACTTCATCTTTCAGATTCGCGATCTTCCCGTCGCGTTCCGCTATGGCTTGATTAAGCGCAGCGATATGCTCATCTCGTTGAGTTATAGACTGGCCAAGGTTGTCGACTTTTAGCCTTAGTTCATTCAACTCATGAATTTCCAATTGCCGTGAACCTATCGAGGCAAAGTAATTTATCAATCTTTGCTTTTCGGGTGAATCAGCTTGGAGCCACTCTAGCCTCTTACCATCTGGTGCATTATTTAATTGCAATACGCCAAGCCCGTGTGAATGCACAAACTCCAAGTTGTTCGGGTAATTCGCTTGAAGCTCCCGCCAGAGTTTCCACACACCAAAGTTGCGCTCGCGAACATTGGTAGCGTGAAACAACACAACAGCGCCGGGCGCCAATTTTGACAGCCATGCTTCAAAATCATGACGAATGGCCTCATAAGTGTGCAATCCATCAATATGCAGGAGATTTATTGAACCATCCTCAAAACAGGTCAATGCCTCATCAAAGGTCATCCGCAATAGCCGAGAGAAGCCGGCGTAATGCTCCTGATGATACGCATTAACCTTGGCAAAAACCTCTTCGTCATATTGACCGGCATGCTTATCGCCCTGCCAAGTATCGACGGCATAACATTTTGTTGAAATGCCAGCTTCGGCAACTGCTTGGCAAAACGAAAAATAGGAATTTCCACTATGTGTGCCAAGTTCGACAAATATCGTAGGTGAGACCTCTTGGATCACCCATGCTGCAAATGGTAAATGTCCAACCCATGAGTTCGGGAATTGAAGGAATTTGGGGGTATATGAGACTACATCAATTAAACTGTTTGGAATCATATCTACTTTTATAAGGTTTGAGATATTCATTCTCCGAAGTAGGCTGTCACAACTGAATCTGGATTACCATCCATTCTGATTTTCCCGTGCTCAAGCCAAATAACACGATTGCAGGTATCCAAAATAAGGTCGCGTGAATGAGTGGCAATAACAAGAATGTTTGTAGCCTGTACTAATTCGGTCATGCGCTTTTCTGCTTTATGCTTGAAGCCTTCATCACCTACCGAAAGCCACTCATCCATCAGCAGAATTTCCGGGCGTAGAATGGTTGAAACTGCAAATGCCAGGCGCAGATGCATGCCGGTTGAGAAGGTACGCAATGGCATGTCAACAAAGTTTCCAAGTTCCGAAAACTCGATGATGTCGTCAATTTGTTTGTTGATTTCAGCTCTTCTCATTCCGAGTAGGCCGGCACGGAAATAGATATTTTCTCTTCCGGTAGCTTCAGGGTCGATGCCGAGAGAAATGTCAATTAATGACCCAATCACGCCATTGATACGTGCACTTCCCGATGAAGGCTCGTAAACACCACCGAGCAACCGAAGAAGCGTACTTTTCCCAGCGCCATTGTGGCCAAGCAGACCCACACGATCGCCATCTTTTAGGGTGAAGCTCAGGCCCTCCAACGCCCTGACAACAACACGACCTTGTTGATCAGCTCCGAGTTGTCCTCCAGTTGCAACCTGAATCAGTCGTTTCTTGAGCGATCTGCCACTTGCGTTATAGATAGGGAAATCAACGCAAACGTTGTTAAATTCGATAGATGCCATGGTTTCTTTTCTTTGATTTATAGCCAGTAAGCGATGCGGCGTTTATAGCGGCCATATACCGCTATCGCTAAGCCCCACCCAAGCAAAGCCAAACCTAGCGACACCTCCCAGTTTGTAATGGTTGGCAGTTGTCCCAGCAGTGGCGATCGAATAATCTGAAGTAAATGATAGAAAGGGTTTGAATCCAGTAAATACAGCCCTGCCCGCGCAGGTACGAGATCAGGCATCCACATGATTGGCGTCAGGTAGAACAGAATTTGAAGAATGCTGCCGACAATTTGTGGCAGGTCGCGATATCTCGCACACAGGACTCCTAAAATAAGTGCAACCCAGGTGAGATTAACAATAACCAACAACAGGCCAGGGATGCTGATAAATGCCACCCAGCTTAATGGCTTGCCAACTGCGAGAAGTACAAGTGGATAGATCACAATGTTGTGAGCCAGAATCAACAGGTTCCGCCAAATGATACGTAAAATATGTACAAACAAAGGGATGGGAAGCTGCTTGATAATCCCTTCCGCTGCAATAAAGCCAGTACACCCCTCGTTGATGACTGTTGAGATAAACCCCCAGAGAATCATGCCTGCGGCAAGAAATGGCAGATACTCTACCAATGGGGAGTTGAAAATTTGTCCAAAAACAAACCCAATTGTGCCAATCATCACGCCCATACTAATAGTGAGCCAGAATGGTCCCAAGGCTGACCTTCGATAGCGCTGGCGAACATCCTGCCACCCAAGCATTCCCACCAGGTAGTAACGTCTTGTTGCCGAAACTATGTCTGACAAGGCAATAATTGTTGAGCTGTTTCGCATTTGAAACACCAAGGTTATAAAAAAGTCTCTGATTTTACTCTATTGAGAGTTCTGCCGCAAAGTTTGTCATATTAAGCCATAATCTGCTGACTTTAATAATGGAATGAAAACGGAAGTGTTTATCGCTTAAGCCTAACATAACCTCGATCAAGTGGTTATTAATCAATAAGTTAATTTTACTAGATAACTAAAATATTTTTATATTTCATTGTGTTATGTGACTCAATTATACGCAAACGCCAAAACCAAGTACTATATCCCTTATATGACAAAACTATATAAACTCATATTTTTTCTACAGTCTTTAAAAAAGCACGAAAATCGTAAAAGATTTTCGATTATGTTTAATGACTATATCAGTAGTATCTCTGAACAATCTCAACTGTTATCAAGGCCATCGAATACGCCATATAAAGCTGAAGCCCTGGATTTAACCATTAACTCCAAGATATTATTGGTTGTGCATGAGTTTTCACGAACTGGCGTACCCTATGCTGTTTTGTATCTGGCACGAGCGATTTATTCTCTTCATGGCGTGCGTCCAGTGATTATTTCCCCTATAGATGGTCCGATACGTAAAGAATTTGAGCAAGAAGGCTTTCCAACTATTATTGATCCCTTGTTGTTTAGCTACCAAGATTACTCACCGGAAGCCTGTGATTTCGTAGCAAATTTTGAAAGGGTTATTGTGTCATCATTAGCTTCCTATGGTTTTATTCGCTATTTTAGAGGCATAAGCAAACGGCTGACGTGGTGGGTACATGAAACCGATGATGGTTTCACCAGGGTTGCCAAGATGATTACTAATTTACCCTTGTTGTTTGCCGCCTGCGAATCCATTTGGCTTGGTAGCCCACTTTGTTTTCCTCCTGCTTTGCGGCAGGTTACAGAGGATAAACTGCACCTATTGCTTTACGGATGTGACGACACTGCGATACCTCATCGTCCGCATACCTCGGGAAAAATGGTATTTTCTATTGTCGGGTCAGTGTTGCCGCGCAAAGGTCAAGATATTTTTTTGGCGGCTATTGAACGTTTGCGTGAAGAATTAAGGTGTAAAGCTGTTTTCCGAATCATCGGATCACCACTTCCGAATGACGAGTCGGTTATTTTTTACAATGAAGTGCTTGCTAATGCTGCACTCATACCAGAGGTTGAGTGTATCGAAAGTATGCCTCAGGATAGGCTGCTAGAATTTTATGCTGAAACCGATGTGCTGGTTTCCGCTTCGCGAGATGATCCAATGCCGATTGTGGTTACGGATGGACTTATGTTTTCCACGGTATGCCTGTGTTCATCGGCAATAGGCCATGCGCAGTTATTGGAAGATGGGAAAAATGGTCTTATTTTTACTAACACATCCGCTGAAGAACTTTCAGGGAAAATGGCTTGGCTTATACAGAACCCAACTGAATTAGCTGCTCTGGGTATAGCCGGACGGGCAATATATGAAAAGTATTTTCTCATGAGAAGTTTTGTCAACAACGTGGGAAATTTGATGTCGGATTGTCGATAAAATGTTTTGTCTGATATATTGAGAATCTTTTTAAAAACGTAATGATTTGACCCCGATTTTTTTGCGAAAGGAAAAGTGTTAATGAAGATTGTAATATTTGGTGGGGGCGGTTTTATTGGATCAACAATTGCTGATCGACTTTTGCTGGATAGTCACGAGCTCAGAATTTTCGAACGGCCACGGGTTCCACCATACCGGAAATTTGCCAAATCCGAGCAGGTCGAATGGATGACAGGGGATTTCTCAAGCACTCACGATCTTTGCGATGCAATCAGTGGCATGGATGTTGTCTTGCATCTGGTTTCTACCACTCTGCCCAAAAGTTCAAACGATGATCCAATCTATGACGTACAAAGTAACGTTGTAGCTACACTGCAAATGCTAAACGCTATGGTTGCCCATAAGGTTGGTAAGATAGTTTTCATCTCTTCTGGCGGCACGGTGTATGGAAACCCGACATATTTACCTATTGATGAAAAGCACCCTACGAACCCATTAGTATCGTATGGTATTACCAAACTAGCGATTGAGAAATACCTGCAGATGTATAGTCACTTGTACGGAATCAACGCTATTTCTTTAAGAGTTGCCAATCCATATGGCGAAAGACAACGTATCGAAACTGCACAGGGCGCTGTCGGAGTTTTTCTTCATCATGCACTCAAGGGCCTGCCTATAGAAATATGGGGTGATGGCAGCGTGACACGGGATTACATTCATGTGAGTGATGTGGCGGAAGCTTTTGTCCGGGCATTGGAATACTCGGGAGCGAAGAGTCTTTTTAACATCAGTTCTGGTACCGGCACCAGTTTGAATGATCTGATTGGCATACTTGAAAACATGCTCGACAGACCTGTTGATGTTCGCTACATGCCGGGGCGTCCATTTGATGTTCCGGTAAGTGTGCTAAGTAATGATTTGGCGCGAGCTGAATTGGGATGGGCTCCAGCGGTCTCTATGCAAGATGGTATAGCTCGTACTGCGCAGTGGATGAAGCGTGAACTGGAAAAGCTGGATACATGATTAAACCTCGGACTTTCGATGGCGGGAAAATTCTTCTTACTGTACATCAATTTTTTCCAGAGCACGGTTCCGGCACTGAGGTTTTAACTCTCTCAGTTGCCCGTGAACTAAGGGCTCGCGGTTATGAGGTACATGTCTTTACAGGACACCCGTCTGTTCCGGAGATAAAGGAGGAGGAACGGTTTGATGAATACGAGTACGAAGGTATTCACGTTTACCGGTTTCATCATGCCTATACGCCGATGTACGGGCAAACTTCCAAGGTGGAGCTAAGTTACAATAATAAGCTTGCTGCTAATTATTTTGAGCAAATGCTGGAAAGATTCAAGCCGGAACTGGTGCATTTTTTTCATCTGGACCGCTTGGGGACTGGACTGATCGATTTGGCTGTTCGAGCTGGAGTTCCAGCCTTTATGACACCCACTGATTTTTGGCTAATTTGCCCGACTGCCCAGATGGTATTGTGCAATGGCAGTATGTGCCAGGGACCGAGCTCTTATGGAGGAAACTGTATAAAACATCTTGCAGAGATTAGTCAGAAGGGTCTGGCGGGGCACCTTGTGAAATGGCTACCAACTTCGATAGCAAGCCTGTTGGCGCGGCTCACTCAGGCGAATGTTATGCCCCCGTACCAGCAACGAGAAGAAATACTGGCGATCAGTTCACGCCTTAAATTAAATATGACACGGCTAAATCGATTGAACGGTATCGTAACGCCTAACCGATTCATGAGTGAAAAACTGGTGCAGCATGGTTTATCTCCACATCTGGTTATTCAATCATCTTTCGGGATTGAGGTGGATCGGAGTATAGCGAACGCACCACGCCAATCAATTCGACAGCCATTCAGGGTGGGATATATCGGTACGCTGGCAACGCATAAGGGTTGTCACATACTGATCGAAGCTTTCAAAGCTCTGCCGGCGGGTCAAGCGATTCTCAAAATATATGGCCGTAGGGAAGATTTTCCAGACTATTCGAGCGAGCTGAAGCGGCTTGCTGAGAATAACGAGGCCATAGAGTTTTGCGGAACTTTCCATAATTCTAAAATCGGCGAAGTGTTGGCCGACCTTGATGCACTGGTAGTTCCCTCCCTGTGGTATGAAAATACCCCTTTAGTCGTTTATTCGGCTCAAGCGGCGCGTTGTCCGGTCGTAGCTTCAGATTTTCCAGGTCTCTCGGCGGTAATCCAGGATCAGGTCAATGGCCTGTTGTTTGAGGCAGGTAATCCTGCAGCATTGGCGAAGCAATTATCCCGACTTATTAATGAACCCGATCTTGCAGAGCGGTTTAGCGCCAATTCTCAACAGCCAAAATCAACAAGTAGTTATGTTGATGAGCTTTTAAATATTTGGAAAGGTCATAAATGAAGAGCGTTACCGTCATTATTGTTAACTGGATTAGTCGCATATCAATATATTTAATTCGATAGGGTTGCATATTGTTTTTTTTCGGAAGTTAAGGAAGTTTGAGGTTCATGATGGTGCGCAATGACCGAGCATAGTGTGGCTATTTTATTGGCAACTTATAATGGTGCTGAATACATCAGGGAATTTCTGGATAGTCTGATAGCACAAACCTATACGGACTTTAAACTAATTGTCAGGGATGACGGGTCGACTGATGATACGCTGGATATCATTCGTAATTATTCGTCCAGAATTAAAATTGATTTTATTGAGACTAATGTTCGCCTGGGTCCGGCAAAGAGCTTTTTTGAGCTTCTTACTCATGCACATGACGATTATGATTTCTACTTTTTTGCCGACCAGGATGACTATTGGCACAAGTCAAAAATTGAACGTGCCGTTGCAAAGCTGTCAGCCGAAAAAGAGAATGTGGCCTTATATTGTTCTCGGATGGATTATGTTGATGAAGATCTTGCTCATATCAAATATTCAATAATTCCCAGGGTAGTTGCTTTGGAAAACGCGCTTGTGGAAAATATTGCTACAGGCTGCACCAGTGCGATAACCCGATCGGCCCGACGATTGATTGTAGATCATCCTCCAGGCCAGATTATTATGCATGACTGGTGGTTTTATATTGTCATTGCTGCATTTGGCAAGGTTATTTATGACGAGTTTCCGTCTATCAAATACCGGCAGCATAGTAGCAATATGATTGGCGCTGCCACAAACCTGTTCCAGGATTTCAAACGTAGGCTAAATCGCTTTATCAGAAGTGATGGCGGAATATTCGGCCTTGCTACTCAGGCCATGGAGTTTAAGCGCTGCTTTGCATGGCTGTTGGCAGAACAACAGCTGGAATTGGTAAACAGCATAATAAATGCGAAGGTACACATTGTTAAAAGGTTGCAACTTGCATTGTTTTCCAGGTTCGTCAGGCAGAGATGGGGAGATACTTTGATTCTGAGAATTTTGTTTTTGGTAGGACGGTTTTAAGTATATGAAAACACAAAGATTACAGTCCGACTTTGTCTTATGAGTATGATTGTTGCTATTACCGGTGGAACCGGATTTATCGGTCGTAAACTGGTGTTGCGTCATCTTGAACGCGGAGATGAAGTTCGAGTGCTTTCGCGCCGCTCGCTCGAAGAGTCAGGTTTGCCAGATTCGGTAAAGTGGTGCAGCGGTGATTTGAGTAGCACCGGGGACTTACATGCATTCGTTGATAAGGTTGATGTTCTCTATCATTGTGCAGGGGAGATTCGGGACACGGCGCGCATGGAAGCAGTGCATGTGGCTGGCACAGACAGACTAATCAAGTCATCGACAGGACGAATCGGCCGCTGGGTTCAACTGAGCAGCGTTGGCGCATATGGTCTGCTACATCGTCAAGGGATAGTGACCGAGGCCACAAGTTTGAAGCCGAAAGGCGCATATGAAGTGACCAAAGTGCAATCCGATAGGCTAGTCGTCGATGCTGCTGAAAAGGGGGCGTTTGAGCATGTTATTCTAAGGCCATCTATTGTGTATGGAACAGAAATGACCAACCGTTCCCTGTTCAGCCTAATTGCATTGATCAATCGAGGATGGTTCTTTTTTATTGGTAAACCAGGAGCTTCAGCAAATTATATTCATGTTGATAATGTAGCTGAGGCATTATTGCTTTGTGGAACCGTGGCACACGCAAAGGGTCACGTTTACAATTTATCGGATTACCGAAGTCTGGAGAATTTTGTAGAAATAATTTCTCATGCGTTAGGTCGAGAATTTCCCCAACTGAGAATCCACGAATTACCTGTGCGTGTACTTGTGAAGTTGTTGGGATGGGTTCCTGGTATGCCACTTACTGAATCAAGGGTAAATGCCTTAACAAACTTTACTGTTTATCAAAATACCAAAATCGAGCAGGAATTAGGTTACAGACATGTGATTTCCATGGAAGACGGATTGACGCAACTGGTTGCTTATTGGCAAGCAAACCAGGCGCAAAAATAACATTGGTTAAAAGAGGAACGCGCGAGACATGCATAAATCTGATAGTCGTAATATGTTTCTGAAAACAGGACCATATGCAAAATAAACTTAAAGTAGTCAGGGTAGTTACTGCCTCATACGTTGTGCCGTGGCATTTGGCTAATACTCTGAAAAGAATGCCTGACGATTTTGAAGTATGTGTTGTAGGACAGGGAGTCTCATCGTGTAAAGAATTGTACCCTCATGTTAAATGGGTAGATATCAATATTGACAGGCAGTTGAATCCCGTTGCAGATATGTTGGCTCTGTTTGCTCTTTGTCGATTCTTGCTGGTTTACAAGCCGGATATTGTGCACTCAATCATGCCCAAAGCGGGGCTGTTAACTGCAATTGCCGGTTTTTTTTGCAGGGTACCCATTCGCATTCATACCTTTACCGGGCAAGTTTGGGCCACGGAGTTTGGGCTCGCTAGAACCCTATATTATGCTGCTGACAAATTAATCAATGCCTTGAATACAATATGCCTGACAGATAGTCCTTCTCAGTCGGCATTTCTGTATGAGCACAAAATTGCCTGTGAGGGGCGACCCTTGCCGGTTTTGTCAAAGGGATCACTGTCGGGTGTTGACATTGCCAGATTTGACAAGCAAACCTTGGCGGACCAAGCCGATCAGTTGCGTGACTCGCTAAAAATAAACAAATCGGATTTTGTATTTGCATTCATAGCACGAAAAAGTCAGGATAAGGGTAGTATCGATGTGCTGAAGGCATTTGCAAGGGTCTCTGACATCCATCCGAATGCCAAATTGCTGTTTGTCGGTCCAGATGAGTCTGACGGAGAAATAGAGCGGTTGCGTAAATCCGCTCCCGGCATGTTCAACAATGTGATTGATGTTGGTCAGGTAGGCAATCATGAAGTCTATTTGGCGGCAACCAATGTTTTATGCCTACCCAGCTACCGTGAAGGATTCGGAACTATCGTCATAGATGCGGCTGCTGTAGGTGTGCCCACAATTGGCTCGAATATTTCCGGATTAAGGGACTCCATTGAAGATGGGAAAACAGGGAAATTGTTTCCTGCTGGAGATGTTGGCGCATTGACGCAAATCATGTTGGATACAATAGAAGATCCTAAAAAATACCAGGAAATGGGAGCTGCGGCTAGAGCCAGAGTGGATGCCTTTTTTACTGCAGATTTGCTTTATAGCTCATTGAAAGCGCTTTACATGAAATTGGCTGTTGGTATTGTGCCCCATTGAATATGATGATCAATATGAGCAATCAGAGATGAGACTGTTGGTAACAGGAGCCACGGGATTCGTTGGCCGACCGCTTTGTGCCGAAGCCATTCGACGCAATTTTCGAGTCAGGGGAGCGATACGTTCACTCTGTAAGTTACCGGCTGGAGTGGAACCGGAAGTTGTCGGGTTAATTGATGAACATACAGACTGGTCAGCAGCTCTTGCAGATGTGGATGTGGTCATACACCTGGCAGCTCGCGTTCATGTGATGAAGGACACAACGGTTGATGCTTTGGCGGAGTTCCGCAGAGTAAATGTTGATGGCACCTTGAATTTAGCCCGGCAGGCGATTGTTGCTGGTGTACAGCGATTCATTTTCATCAGTTCGATTAAGGTGAACGGTGAAGGTACAGTTTTGGGGCAACTTTATACTTCTGAAGATCAGCCGGCTCCAGTTGATCCTTACGGGACTTCCAAACGCGAAGCCGAAGATGCATTGCGTCAATTAGCCAGTGAATTATCCATGGAAGTAGTAATCATTCGTCCGCCTCTGATATATGGACCGGGCGTGAAGGCTAACTTCCTAAGTATGATGAATTGGTTGGATAAAGGCATTCCCTTACCTCTGGGTGCAATTGCTAACCAGCGCAGTCTGGTTGCACTGGATAACCTGATCGATTTAATAATAACCTGCATTCACCACCAGGCAGCCGCTAATCAGACCTTTTTGGCTGGCGATGGCGAGGATCTTTCTACTAGCGAATTGTTGCGACGTATGGCGGCAGCCTTAGGTAAAAAAGCATGGCTGGTGCCCGTGCCGAGCCTTTTATTAGTGTGGGGCGCGAGACTGGCCGGTAAACAAGCCATAGCGCAAAGGCTGTGCGGTTCACTACAGGTCGATATCTCCAAGGCGAGTGAACTGCTAGGCTGGAAACCGCCTGTGAGTGTAGATGAGGGTCTGCGCAAGACGGCGATATATTATATGAAGTTCCGCAAGTGATTAAGTTTGGCTGGATTTTTCTCATTGCCTTGATTTCGGCAGCATTATTAACAGGTTTATTGCGTCGTTACGCATTGGCTACCCGTCTTATTGATATTCCTAATGCACGCAGTTCGCATAATGTACCAACCCCACGCGGTGGCGGATTGTCGATTGTTATTGTATTTTTACTTGGGCTTCCGGTTCTTTCCATGATGGGTGTATTGGCTCCGGAAGCAATGTGGGCATTCTTTGGAGCCGGAGCATGGGTGGCCTTGGTGGGTTTTTTGGATGATCATGGTCACATTCCGGCGCGGTGGCGGCTATTAGCCCATTTTATCGGCGCAGGATGGGGATTATATTGGCTGACTGGATTGCCTCCGTTAGTGTTTTCGTTCCCCAATTCCAGCTTGGGAATATGTATAATTGATCCGGGTTGGTTTGGACAAATTTTCGCCATCCTTTATTTGGTCTGGTTGCTCAATCTCTATAATTTTATGGATGGTATTGACGGGTTGGCCAGCATCGAGGCTATTACTGTCTGTCTGGGAGGAGCGCTTTTGCATCTGTCAGGATCTGAAACTATAGGACAATGGACGGCTCCTGTATTACTGGCTATGACAGTTGTCGGTTTTCTATTTTGGAATTTTCCTCCGGCCAAGATCTTTATGGGCGATGCGGGTAGTGGTTTTTTAGGCATCGTGTTAGGACTTTTTTCTATTCAGGCGTCCTGGATAAATCCCCAATTTTTTTGGAGTTGGCTGATCTTGCTGGGCGTATTTATCGTGGATGCGACCTGGACGTTGTTTCGTCGACTTTTGCTCGGTGAAAAAATCTATGAGGCTCACCGTAGCCATGCCTATCAATATGCGTCGCGTTACTATGGATCACATAAGACGGTTTCACTTGCTATTGGTGCAATCAATGTGTGCTGGTTAACACCCATTGCTCTGTGGGTAGGGCTTGCTGGGCTAAATGCTCTGTTGGGACTGGTGCTGGCATATTTGCCGTTAATAGCGCTGGCTATCTATTTCCGGGCAGGGGCGAGAGAGGTGGAATGCTGCAAGCAAGATTAGCGCAATGGTTTATTGGTCTTCAGCGGCGGAATAAAGCAATTATTCTGATCAGCGCTGATGTGTTCTTTGTCCTGCTCGCGCTTTGGTCAGCTTTTTCCCTGCGTTGGGGGGTTCTGTATACACCGAAAGGCGATGAGTGGTATTTGTTTACTGTGGCACCTGTTATTGCCGTGCCTATTTTTGTCAGGTTAGGCTTATACCGTGCGATTATTCGTTATATTGAGATCAGGGCCTTATGGACAATTATTCAGGCAACTACACTTTATGCGCTTGTTTTTGCGTTTGTCTTGTATGAATCAGGAATCAAGGTTATTCCCCGAACCGTCTCACCTCTGAATTGGCTAATTGTTATGCTGCTTGTTGGCAGCAGTCGTTTTTTTGCCCGTTGGTGGTTGGGAGAGGCTTATTTTCGTGTGGGGGGCGGCCGAAGTGCAGCACATTTACGGAAAAAAAATGTAGTGATTTATGGCGCCGGTAATGCCGGTGTACAATTGGCTTCTGCGCTAGCGCATGGGCGAGATTTTAGACCCGTTGCTTTTATTGATGATGATCCATTATTGCATAGAAGAAAGGTCAATGGGTTGCGAATATATCAGCTCGGTTCTTTGAGTTATTTGATAGAGCGGCATCAGGTTTCCGATGTTTTACTGGCAATGCCTTCAGCGAAGCGGGCTCGCATTAGTGAGCTTATCCGCTTGCTGGAGCCTTATGCAGTACATGTGATGTCAATGCCGGGGTTATCTGATATAGCCCAGGGCAGAGTTACTGTTGATGCGCTTCAGGAAGTTGATATTGCCGATCTCCTGGGGCGCAATCCGGTAGCGCCCGATCAATCACTGCTTCATGCCTCTATTAGCGGCAAAGTGGTTTTGGTGACTGGAGCTGGCGGTTCGATAGGATCGGAATTGTGCCGACAGATAATTCGCTTGCAGCCGCTTGCGCTGATTCTTTTTGAAGTAAGTGAGTTTGGGCTTTATGCTATTGAAAAAGAATTAAATCATCTCTTAGACAAGACCAAAGGTTCCAGACATATTGAAATTATTACCGTATTGGGTTCAGTTGCGAACGCTAAACGCATTGAAAAAGTGTGTAAGGTCTTTAAGGTGCAAACAATTTATCATGCTGCTGCTTACAAGCATGTGCCGATGGTAGAGAAAAACCCGGGCGAAGCCGTTTGGAATAACATCTTCGGGACCTTACATGCAGCGCAGGCGGCAATCAATGCAAAAGTCGAACTATTTGTGTTAATTTCAACGGATAAGGCTGTTAGACCGACCAATACGATGGGGGCAACCAAGCGTTTCGCAGAACTGATTTTGCAAGCGCTTAGTTTGGAAGCAGGCAATAAACATCAAACCTGTTTCACTATGGTGCGATTTGGAAATGTTTTAGGCTCATCCGGGTCAGTTGTGCCGTTGTTCAGGGAGCAGATAGCCAGAGGCGGGCCGGTTACAGTCACAGATGCAAGGATTATCCGTTATTTTATGACTATACCCGAAGCTTCACAGTTGGTTATTCAAGCGGGCGCATTGGGTCAAGGTGGCGATGTGTTTGTGCTCGATATGGGCGAACCTATCCGAATTCTTGATTTGGCAAAAAGGATGATTCATTTAAGTGGTTTGGAAATAAAAGATGAGCATCATCCTTCGGGTGAGATAGAGATCAGTTTTACCGGATTAAGGCCGGGAGAGAAACTCTATGAAGAACTGCTAATCGGTGACAATGTATCAGAAACCCCTCACCCAAGAATTTTGCGTGCAGAGGAGCAGATTATTCCTTGGTCTGAACTGGAAAAAATGCTGGAGATATTAGTAAATGCGGCTAAGAATGATGATTATGAGCGAGTTAGAGATGTATTGAAGCGTGCTGTTTCCGGCTTTGTGCCGCAGTGCGAAATTGGCGACTTGTTGTGGAAACGAGCTCGAGATGCCAATCATCACTAACGGAAAGAGACTTACTAAAAGGTAGCTCTATATAAATCACAGGCAAAAAAAACCTCCCAATGCGTTGTCGCAGTGGGAGGCGAAAAATCAAGCAGAGCATTATGAGGAGGATCTGCTTGGAGGTATAACACCAGGAGGTAGTTAAATTTTTAGCGTTTAGCTGTTCAGTTTTGCTCTCATTACAATGTTGCTATAAATAGCCGCACCGGCAAATAATACGGTCGAAATAATGAATTGTCCGGAAACGAAACTCCAGATACCGGCAATAAACATTAAGCCAATAATTATGTCTTTGTTGACGTTGTTCATTAGTTAGATCCTGTAAAAAGTTTAGAAATCTCTAGGCAACTTTGTTGCTGTTTTACAAATTTTGTTGCGTTGTTACATGGTTGCTACTATACAGGGATATTTATTGTAAACAATATACTAAATATTAAATTAATTGTTTCTTGTTTAGAAATTATATCTAATGTCAAGACTTTTATTGTTATAAAGATAGCGCAAGATGAGAGGTACAAGTCGCGGGATATCAATAATAAATTGTACCTTTTGACTTCTACCTGATATTTTAATGAGGTTTAAGTGGATAAATTAACGAGTATGACCGTTTTCGTTCGTGTCGCTAAAGCCGGAAGTTTTGCGGGCGGCGCTCGCGAACTGGGAATTTCCAGGGCAATGGCGACCAAGCATATTATGCAGCTTGAAGGTAGTTTGGGAACGCGATTAATCAATCGAACTACCCGTAGTTTAAGTCTGACCGATGTGGGCGCATCTTATCTGGAACGTTGTCAGCAAGTATTGCTTGATGTTGAAGAAATGGAGTCCGCTGTAACCCATTTGCAGACCGAGCATCGAGGCATGTTAAAAATCAGTGCACCGCCAGCCATTGGCGCCACCCATATTGCACGCGCTGTGGCGGAATTCTTGAAAATACATACGGATTTAACAATTGAGATGGTTTTGCAAAGCAGCCCTGGCGATTTGATCGATGAGGCCATTGATATTGCTATTTACCTGGGTGCTTTAGATGATACAAGTATGGTTGCCCGGAAATTAGCCAGTTCTTCGCTGGTTGTTTGCGGGTCTCCGGATTATTTGGAGCGCTATGGAATTCCGCGGACACCGGAAGATTTAGCAGAACATAGTTGCCTGGTTAATTGGGCCATTTCACCGCGCAATAAATGGCAATTTAAATGTGAAACAGGGGTTAAGGTAGTTACTGTTTCCGGGAGGATGCAGGCTAATGCGGCTCACCCGATCCGTATCGCGGCAATTAACGGCTTGGGCTTAGTGATGTTGCCCACCTACATTGTTGGCAGGGATATTGAAAACGGTACATTGAAAGTGGTACTGGAAAATTACCCATTGCCACCTTTGGATATACATGCGGTCTATCCGCATAGAAAATATTTATCTGCCAAGATCAAGGGCTTTATGGATTTTTTGCAGACATGGCTGGAACATCGCGTGAGTATGCCGGGAGCTGAATAATGGATGCAGCAGTTAGCAAATGGAATCATATCTATAATGAGTCTGGTCGAGAATGTCATCCAGCCGTACAAGTTCTGTCAGAAAATGATTTTCTGTTACCGACGTCCGGGACAGCGCTTGATTTGGCTTGCGGTTTGGGTGCCAATGCCATTTTTTTGGCGGAACTTGGACTGGCGGTGACCGCCTGGGATATATCTGCAGCCGCTATCGAAAAGTTAACAGCTTATGCTGTTCAGCAAGGGCTAAATATCAATGCTTGCCAACAGAAAATCACAGCTGAAAGCTTTAACGGATGCTGTTTTGATGTCATTGTTGTGAGCCGATTTCTTGACCGTTCTCTAAGTGATGCGATAATAGGGGCACTTAATCCGGATGGATTGCTTTTTTATCAGACTTTTACACGTGAAAAAACAAGCACGAAACCTCCCAATAATCCAGATTATCTGTTGATTGAAAATGAGCTGTTGGCATTATTTTCGCCATTAAGGGTAATTTTTTACCGAGAAAATACTTTGATAGGCAATCAGAAGCAGGGATTAAGAAATGAAGCTCAGTTTATCGGCCAGAAACGTAAATAATGGGTTAACGCAATGATAGAAAATCTAAATCCACAACAGGCCTGGAGTTTGTTGCAACAGAATACTAACGCCGTATTGGTGGATGTGCGAACAAAAGTTGAGCATGCTTTTGTCGGACATCCCTTGGGCGCCATTCATATCGCCTGGAAAGAAGCGCCTGACTGGCATGTTAATTCAAAGTTTGTTGCCGAAGTCGAAACGCGTGTGCCTGATAAAAAGACACCGGTTTTATTACTGTGCCGCAGTGGGCAGCGTTCGCTGGATGCTGCAAAAGCCCTCGAATCCGCCGGATATCAGCAGCTTATCAATATTATTGACGGTTTTGAAGGCCCTTTGGATCAGCACCATCATCGAGGCAATCTTGGCGGCTGGCGCTTCAGTGTCTTGCCTTGGGAACAAAGTTAATCTATTCATCCGGTCCGGATTAGGTTGGGTCTTGCCGGCAAAATCCAACGACAGCCTTGATGGTATTATAACCGTCCAAACTAAATTTAAATCCAGTCAAGCAAGGCGTGCAATCCATGCACCCATCATGCTTTATAAGGGCGCGCAAACGCATCCTACACTTATTTTATAACCCCTTAGAGTACACAAAAAGTGATTGAAAAATTAAGAAATATTGCCATTATCGCCCACGTTGACCACGGTAAGACAACCCTGGTTGATAAGCTGTTACAACAGTCTGGAACTTTTGCTGCGCATAGCAAGGTTACCGAGCGGATCATGGATTCCAACGATCTTGAAAAAGAGCGCGGCATTACCATTCTGGCGAAAAACACTGCACTGGATTGGAATGGCTATCATATCAATATCGTTGATACCCCAGGCCATGCTGACTTTGGCGGCGAAGTTGAGCGTGTATTATCGATGGTTGATTCAGTGTTGCTGCTGGTTGACGCGGTTGATGGCCCGATGCCGCAAACCCGTTTTGTAACGCAAAAAGCCTTTGCTTTAGGTTTAAGGCCGATCGTTGTTATCAATAAAATTGACCGCCCGGGTGCGCGTCCTGACTGGGTTGTTGATCAAACCTTTGATTTATTTGACCGCTTGGGTGCGACCGATGAACAGCTGGATTTTCCTATCGTCTATGCTTCGGCGATTAATGGCTATGCCGGTTTGGAACATACCATTACCGAAGGTGATATGACCCCGTTATTCGAAACCATTGTTGAAAAAGTAAGGCCACCTGCTGTGGATTTAGACGGCCCTTTTCAAATGCAGGTTTCCAGTCTGGATTACAACACTTATGTCGGTGTTATTGGTATTGGTCGTATCCAGCGTGGTGCGGTTAAACCCAATATGCCGCTGGTTATCGTCAACAGGGAAGGTATTGAACGTAGAGGAAAGATGCTACAGGTATTCGGTTTTCACGGTTTGGATCGTGTTGAAGTTCAAGAAGCGCGGGCTGGCGACATTATCGCCTTCACCGGTGTTGAGAAACTGGAAATATCGGATACCCTCTGTCATCCTGATGCAGTCGAAGCAATGACCCCGTTAACGGTTGATGAGCCTACCGTAACGATGACTTTCCAGGTCAATAACTCACCGTTTGCCGGCAAAGAAGGCAAATTCCTCACTTCACGGCAGATACGTGACCGTTTGGAAAAAGAATTACAACATAATGTCGCCTTGAAAGTTGAAGATACCGCTGATCCGGACAAATTTAAAGTATCAGGCCGCGGTGAATTGCATTTGTCGGTATTGATTGAAACGATGCGCCGCGAAGGCTATGAACTGGGTGTTTCCAGGCCGGAAGTCATCATCAAGGAAATCGACGGTGAAAAATGCGAACCGTTTGAAATGGTGACCATTGAAGTGGAGGAAATCCACCAGGGCTCCATCATGGAAAAACTGGGTGAGCGCAAAGGCGATTTACTCAACATGGTTCCCGATGATAAAGGTCGTATTCGCCTGGAATACATGATGCCATCACGCGGCCTGATTGGTTTCCAAACCGAATTCATGACCGCGACATCAGGATCCGGCTTGTTATATCATGTCTTCGATCATTATGGACCGATAAAGAAAGGTGAATTAGGGGTACGGAAAAGAGGCGTACTCGTTTCCATGGTGCAAGGCAAAGCCCTGGCTTACGCATTGTTTGCCTTGCAGGAACGCGGTGAATTATTTCTGGTTCATGCCGATGAAGTCTATGAAGGGATGCTGGTAGGCATCCATTCGCGTTCCAATGATCTGGTGGTCAATCCCACTAAAGGGAAACAGCTGACCAATATTCGCGCGGCGGGTACCGATGAAAACCTGATTTTGACACCGATTCAAAAAATGACTTTGGAACAGGCACTGGAATTTATCGGTGAAGATGAACTGGTTGAAGTTACGCCAAAATCTATTCGCTTGCGCAAGAAGTTGCTGACTGAAAATGAGCGCAAGAGGGCGGCGAAGGGTTAATTTTGTAGGGGCAATCCCTTGTGGTTGCCCTTAAGCAAGTATTTGAAGATGGGTTAGCGTAGCGTAACCCAACACTTTACTAAGGA
>CAYVFT010000058.1:0-21881 GCA_964450225.1 uncultured Crenothrix sp.
TTAGTATTTGTCTTGGAATCAATAATCCCACCACCTAAACATACATCTCCTTCATAAAAAACCACCGACTGTCCTGGCGTAATGGCTCTTTGCGGCTGGTCAAACAGGGCGCGACACCGGTCATCGCCAATGGGCTCCAGGAGGCAAGTCTGATCTGCCTGTCGATAGCGAGTTTTGGCAGTACAGCGCAACGGTTCAGTCAGGGGATTGTTACTGCACCAGTCCAGCTGGCTGGCTTCCAGTGTGTTGTGCAGCAATAGTGGGTGATCATGGCCTTGGCCAACGATTAATATATTATTTTCCAGATTCTTATCCAGTACATACCAAGGTTCATCAGGGGCGTTTTTAACGCCTCCTATGCCCAGACCTTGGCGTTGTCCTAATGTATAATACATTAAACCTTGATGCTGGCCGATGTAGCGGCCTTCAGGGGTAAGCATATCTCCAGGTTTGGTGGGCAGGTATTGTTGCAGGAATTCGGTAAATTTGCGCTCACCAATAAAGCAGATCCCAGTGCTGTCTTTTTTCTTATAGTTGTTAAAGCCCGCATTCTTGGCCAATGCGCGAATTTCAGGTTTATGTAAATGTCCGATGGGAAACAGGGTATGCGATAGTTGTTTTTGTCCCAGAGTATAGAGAAAATAACTTTGCTCTTTGTTCGGGTCCAGCCCTTTTAATAAAAAAAACTCGCCATTTTTTTCGGCGACGCGTGCATAGTGACCAGTGGCAATGAATTCAGCGCCCAAATCGTCAATCGCATAATTCAGAAAGGCTTTGAATTTAACGTGTTTGTTGCACAGAATATCGGGATTCGGTGTGCGCCCGGCTTTAAATTCAGACAGGAATACTTCAAATACTTTATCCCAGTATTCGGCGGAAAAATTGACGGTTTTCAGTTCTATGCCAAGTTTATCGCAGACTTGTTGGGCATCGGCAAGGTCTTCCATAGCTGTACAGTATTCAGTGCCATCATCTTCTTCCCAGTTTTTCATGAATAAACCAGTGACATGATGTCCTTGTTCCAATAGTTTCAAGGCGGTTACGGAAGAATCCACGCCGCCTGACATGCCGACGATTATGTTTTTATTCATGATCAAGGTCGAGAAATGATTTTATCAGGGATAATGGATAACGTTGCCCGCTCAGATATTCGTCTATGCTAACGAGTACCAGAGGGCTGCGTAATCGATGATGTTCTGCGGCGATTTCATTACGTGTGAACCAGTGTGTGTCGACAATACCTTCATCCAGTTGTTGACTTGGGTCATGGCTATGGCATTGGCCGGAAAAACAAATTCTTAGAAATGTGGGGAACTTAGGATTTCTGCGCCAAAGTTGTATGGAAACAAGGTGCTCAGGCTCAAAATGCCAGGCTGTTTCTTCTAACACCTCGCGCTTGACAGCAGTGATGAGGTCTTCGTTTTCTTCAAAATGTCCGGCGGGTTGATTAAATTGTAGCCCACGGGGTGTTTCTTCCTCAACGAGCAAAAAACGATTATTTTGTTCGATAACGGCCGCAACGGTAACGTGTGGTTTCCAAACCATTAATGATTTCCGGAGTTGAATGAAAACTAATATGTTACCTGATACGAGGAACTATTGTTGGTAAAAAGGTCCAATAGTGAAAATTTAAACACAGATTTAATTCTGAGCAAATTGCCCTGATGCATTTGTGTTTTAATTTGTTATGTACATAGGCTTGAAATACATTAATATTGTCTCTATTTTAGAAATTAAAAGTGTTTTTGTTTATTTGGTTAACATGTCCGATTTTGATCCATTCAAAAATAATGATGACGGTTTGGCTGTTCAGGAAGCCAAGCCCAGGCTTAAAAGACCGCCTTTATACAAAGTCATTTTGTTAAATGATGACTTTACGCCTATGGATTTTGTGATTGAAATTTTGATGGGTTTTTTTGCCATGTCTGAACAAAAAGCGACACAGGTTATGCTGCAAATACATACACAAGGTGTGGGTGTTTGCGGAACCTATTCTAAAGATGTTGCTGAAACCAAAGTATGTATAGTCAACGATTATTCACGAGCACATCAACATCCGTTGATGTGCTCGATGGAAGAAGCGTAAATTTGGAGCGTTTATGTTAAGTAAAGAACTAGAAGTTACGTTAAATACTGCCTTTAAAAACGCACATGATAAACGTCACGAATTTATCACGGTTGAACATTTATTATTGGCATTACTTGATAACAGCGCTGCGGAAGCCATTATGAAAGCGTGCGGTTGCGACATTAGAACATTGCGTGGGCAGTTGACCCAGTTTATAGATGAAACAATGTCACTGATTCCGCCGGGAATCCAGCGCGAGACTCAGCCTACCTTGGGATTTCAGCGGGTATTACAGCGGGCTGTTTTTCATGTCCAGGCATCTGATAAAAAGGAAGTGACAGGGGCTAATTTATTTGTGGCTTTATTTAGTGAGCAGGATTCTCATGCGGTCTATCTCTTGAATAAACAGGATATTTCCCGTCTGGATGTGGTTAATTATTTAGCGCACGGGATATCAAAAATCGATCAGGACAAAGAAGCATCAAGTGACCGGGCATCAGAAGCCGGCTTTGCTGATACTGACGCGGGTAGTCCATTGGATAAATATACGACCAATCTTAATGAAGAAGCCTTACAGGGTCGGATCGACCCATTAATTGGCAGAGAGCTTGAGCTTGAGCGAACCATTCAAACACTTTGTCGCCGCCGCAAAAATAATCCTTTATTGGTCGGCGAAGCGGGTGTTGGTAAAACGGCTATTGCTGAAGGCTTGGCTAAAAGGATAGTTGAAGAAAATGTGCCTGAAATCCTAATGAATTGTGTTATTTATTCTCTGGATTTGGGGTCGCTGGTTGCCGGCACCAAATATCGGGGCGACTTTGAGAAACGTCTTAAAGCATTGATGAACCAGCTTAAAAAAGAGCCTGATTCCATTTTATTTATTGATGAGATTCATACCATTATTGGTGCAGGTTCTGCTTCGGGTGGGGTTATGGATGCGTCCAATTTGATTAAACCCGTACTTGCTTCCGGTCAGTTGCGCTGTATTGGTTCCACTACTTATCAGGAGTATCGAGGAGTTTTTGAGAAAGATCATGCCTTGGCGCGTCGATTCCAAAAGATTGATGTAATGGAACCATCAGTTGAAGACACTATCCTGATTTTAAAGGGCCTTAAATCGCGTTTTGAAGAACATCACAATGTTAAATATTCTGCTGAAGCATTACGAGTGGCGGCCGAATTATCGGATCGCTATATTACCGACCGACATTTGCCTGATAAAGCCATAGATGTCATTGATGAGGCGGGTGCAAAACAGCGTATGACAACAGAGGCAGATCGCAAACAGGAAATTGATGTTGCTGAAATAGAAGAAATTGTCTCGAAAATTGCCAGAGTTCCGGCGAAATCAGTATCTTCCAATGACATAGATAAACTGGCTAGTCTGGAAAAAAATCTGAAAATGCTGGTTTTTGGTCAAGATGAGGCGATATCAGCGTTAGCTTCGGCGATAAAATTGTCCCGCGCAGGCCTTCGGGATTCTCAGAAGACTATTGGCTCATTTATATTTGCAGGGCCTACTGGCGTAGGTAAAACAGAGGTGACACGTCAACTTGCCAAGGTATTAGGTGTGGAGCTGATTCGTTTTGATATGTCAGAGTACATGGAACGTCATACTGTTTCCAGATTGATAGGGGCGCCGCCCGGTTATGTTGGCTTTGATCAGGGCGGTTTGCTAACCGAACAAGTCACTAAATATCCTCATGCTGTGTTATTACTGGATGAGTTGGAAAAAGCCCATCCTGATGTTTTTAATTTGTTATTACAGGTTATGGATCACGGGTCTTTAACCGATAATAACGGGCGCAAAGCCGATTTTCGTAACATTATTCTGGTGATGACGACGAATGCTGGGGCAGAAGAGGGCAGTCGTCCCTCTATTGGATTTACCCAGCAGGATCACGCCTCTGACAGCTTGAAGGTCATAGAGAAAGGTTTTTCACCCGAATTTCGCAACCGATTGGATGCTATTATCCAATTTAAGCCGTTGGATATTTCAATTGTCGGGCATGTGGTTGATAAATTTATCTTTGAATTGGAGGCCTTGCTTGCCGAGAAGCATGTAACTCTAGCGTTAGATGCTGATGCTCGTTTGTGGTTGGCTGAACATGGCTGTGATCCAAAAATGGGGGCAAGACCAATGGCGCGATTAATTCAGGAAAAAATCAAGAAACCCCTAGCTAATGACTTGCTATTTGGCAAGCTCGCGCATGGTGGCCATGTCAGAATTTATGTGGAAAATGATGAAATTGCTTTTGCTATAGAAAGCAATAAGTTAATTATTTCTGAAGCCAATTTTTAATAGGCCGGTGACCGTATCATTTAATCAGAAAGACTGTGCTGTCTCATCGCATTGATGGGATTAGCGCATCCTGAAGGTGATACGGCCTTTAGTTAAATCATAAGGTGTCATTTCGACTTTAACGCTATCGCCAGTTAGAATACGGATATAATGTTTGCGCATTTTTCCAGAAATGTGAGCAGTCACAATGTGACCGTTCTCCAGTTCGACGCGAAACATAGTATTGGGAAGTGTATCTATAACTTTACCTTCCATTTCAATTTGATCTTCTTTAGCCATCCATTTATTCTCAGCAATTAAATTGGCTAATTGTAACATAAGCTGATTTCTAACAACAGAAGAGTGTTGTTAATTGTTTCTTAAATGTTCATTTCAATCCACTTATCGTCAATTAACAATTGTATCGGTTGATAATTGCTTTTATACGCCATTTTTTTACAGGCTTTTATCCAGAATCCCAGGTACAAGAATTCCTTTTGTTGCAGGTATGCTTGTTCAACTTGCCATAAAACGGCATATACGCCAAGGCTATAAGAGGAGAATTTTGGTTCAAAAAAGGTATAAACTGCCGACCATGCCTGTTCAAACTGATCGATAACGGCGACTCCGGCCAGTTCGTTGTTTATTGAGAACTCGATAAATCGGGTGTCGCACCAAGAGCTACCGAGAAAGCCAATGTAATCATCAGGGTTGGAATTGGCCATAGAGCCATCGCAGTGTCTGGCAGCCTGATAGCGCAAGTACATATCGTAATGAGCTTGTTCAAGAATCGCGGGTTTGACGATGACCTGTGTACCAATGTTTTTGTCTATGCATCGTTTTTGACTTCTGCTTGGTTTAAATTTTTCAACAGGGATTCTTGCCGGAATGCAGGCCATGCATTGAGGACAATGTGGAGCATAAATTTCATCACCACTGCGGCGAAAACCTTGTTTTATAAGTTGCGCATAAACGGATGTCGTTACCGGGCGGGAAGAATGAACGAACACTGATTGCGCACGCTCACCCTCAAGATAACTACATGGATGCTGCTGGGTAAGAAATAGCGGGATGGAAATCATTTTGATTGCCAGGCTGATTTGTTGGCAGGGATATCACAATATTGATTGAGTAACTTTAAAAAGTAACTGCGGTCACAGTTTATGGCTCCAAATCTTGCTAAATGGTTTGTGTGTACTTGACAATCAATCAGTTGGTAGTCCCAGGCTTTAAGTTGTTCTACCAAGGTAGCAAAGGCCACTTTTGAGGCATCGGTTCTGGTATGGAACATGGATTCGCCAAAAAAAACGCGTCCCAAAGCAACACCATACAAACCGCCGACTAATTCACCGTCTAGCCAGGCCTCCGCAGAGTGTGCAAAACCACTTTGATGCAATTCATTATAGGCATGTTCTATGTCCTCTGTAATCCATGTGCCTGTGCTTTCTTTTCGAGGTTCGGCACAGGCAGCAATAACTTCGTTAAAAGCATTGTCAAAGGTCACATTAAAATTATTTTTACGCAGGGTTTTACGAAAACTCCGGGAAACGATGAAGTTATCCGGGAACAGAACTAACCTAGGGTCAGGGGACCACCACAGAATCGGCTCACCAGGATTATACCAAGGGAAAATTCCATGCCGATAAGCATTTAGCAAGCGTTTTTTTGAAAGGCAGCCACCGATAGCAAGTAACCCGTCAGGTTCATATAGCGCTTTGTTTAACGAGGGAAAATCTTGTTCTGGATTATGAGGGTTAAGGACTGTTAGTTGCATATTTTTACAATGTTCAAGTCACAAAGTCCAAGTCGAAAAAACATGTGACTTGGAACTACGTTAATTCGTCAAGGAATTTTTCTGCATCAAGCGCAGCCATACAGCCGGAACCGGCTGAGGTTACCGCTTGTTTGTAAACGGAGTCCATCACATCACCTGCTGCAAAAACACCTTCAACGCTGGTTGCAGTAGCGTTTCCGGCAATGCCGCTTTTTACTTTGATGTAGCCGTGATCCATATCCAGCTGACCTTCAAAAATCCCGGTATTTGGTGTATGTCCAATGGCAATGAAGACGCCATGTACCTCCAGTTCTTTGGTGGAGTTATCGAGGGTGCTTTTGATTTTGATGCCGGTAACTCCCATGTCGTCACCAAGAACTTCATCGAGATTGGAATTCCATTCTATGACGACATTAGCGTTTTGCGATTTTTCAATCAGTTTGTTAGAGAGGATTTTTTCAGAACGGAACTTGTCACGGCGATGAACTACAGTGACTTTTGAAGCAATATTCGCTAAATAGAGGGCTTCTTCAACCGCAGTATTGCCGCCGCCAATAACAGCTACAGGTTTATTACGGTAGAAAAAGCCATCACAGGTCGCACAAGCAGATACACCTTTGCCTTTAAACGCTTCTTCAGACTCCAGTCCCAAATAGCGTGCAGAAGCACCGGTCGCAATAATCAGCGCATCACAGGTGTAAGTGCCTGAGTCCCCGGTTAAGGTGAAGGGTCGAACAGATAAATCAGCAGTATGGATATGGTCAAAAATTATTTCGGTTTCAAATCGTTCTGCGTGCAGGCGCATTCTTTCCATTAGGTCAGGTCCTTGCAAACCTTCAACATCGCCCGGCCAGTTATCAACTTCTGTGGTGGTGGTTAATTGCCCCCCCTGTTGCATGCCAGTGATGATCACTGGTTTCAGGTTAGCACGTGCCGCATAAATAGCGGCCGTGTAACCAGCTGGGCCAGAGCCGAGAATCAATAGAGGACAGTGTTTGGAAGCATTCATTATAAAACCTCAATGCGGGGAAAAATTAGGACAATATAAAAGAATTATGAAGGTGAAACCGTGTTTCGTAAACGTTATTGTGTATTAGCCATTTTTTTGTGTCTAAGGATTAGCCGGATTTTTTTGTGGCTTATATTAATGTAGAATATTCAATTATTGATCTATAATCCTGTTTTTTTGATATTAATACAAGTCGAGTCATTATTTATGTCTGCTGTAATGGAAGAAAAAACGTTTCGGGGATTGCGTGAAATTGCAGTCTTGGGTTTTTTTGCGCTTGCATTGTTTCATTTAATATCCTTGATTACTTTTAGCAACGAGGATGCGGGCTGGACACACAGTGGAGCGGTGCAGGCAGTTACTAATGCAGGCGGCGTTTTTGGCGCGTGGCTCGCTGATTTTACTCTCAGTTTTTTTGGTTTGATTGCATATTTGTTTCCGGTCATTATTTCTTGGCATGGTTATCTGATGTATGGTCGGGCTAGACCAAGGCAACAAAAAATGACAATTGCTTTACAGTGGTTAGGCTCCATTGCAACCATTGTTTCAGGTACTGCAATGTTATATTTATATGTATTAAGAGTCGGAGTAGAGTTGCCGGGTAGCACCGGTGGTATTTTAGGTCAGGAAACCGGCGATGCTGTACTAATTTTATTTGGTAATTCAGGAGCCACCCTGTTTTTAATAGTTTTGTTATTATCCGGGATTACATTGGCTACCGATTTATCCTGGGTAACCTTTATTGATTTTATTGGTAAATATACAGTATTTGTATGTCGTATTGTTTGTCATGGTATCAGTAACTTATGGGTGGAGCGTCCGAGCAACTCGGTTCAGCCGCTTAATAACAATTCTGAAAAACCTGAGATCAAGAAAAAGTCCAGCGCGAAAGTGGTATCCAGTGTTGAAAATGTTGTAGTGCAGTTTGAAAAAAACAGCAAGCAGCCTCAAAAACAACCACTTTCTAAATACAATGCCAGCGAAGGTCTATTGCCTTCTTTAGTTTTATTGGATGAAAGAGAAACTCAAGTTATCGGTTATTCACAAGCTGATCTGGAGGAAATGTCGAGACTGGTAGAAGATATTCTTGCCGATTTTAATGTATCTGTGACGGTTGTAGGTTTTCATCCTGGCCCTGTTATTACCCGTTTTGAATTGCAGCCTGCCGCCGGGGTAAAAGTCAGTCGTATCAGCAGTCTATCAAAAGATTTGGCTAGAGCTTTGTCGGTCACCAGCGTGCGTATTGTTGAAATTATACCTGGTAAATCAGTTGTCGGCCTTGAGATTCCTAACAGGGAGCGGGAAATGGTGACGCTGCGGGAATTATTGGTATCCCCCTCATTTGAAAAGGCAAAATCTTTGCTGACACTGGCAATGGGCAAGGATATTTCCGGTACACCTTTGGTGGCCGATCTGGGCAAAATGCCTCATGCACTGGTTGCCGGTACTACCGGGTCAGGGAAATCGGTTGCAATCAATACCATGATTCTCAGCTTGCTCTATAAGGCCACGCCCGAACAAGTACGACTGATAATGATAGACCCTAAAATGCTGGAATTATCGGTTTATGAAGGCATACCTCATTTACTGACCCCCGTTGTTACTGATATGAAGGAAGCCAATAACGCATTGCGCTGGGCGGTTGGTGAAATGGAAAGACGTTACAAATTAATGTCCAAGATGGGGGTCAGAAATATTGCCGGTTTCAATCATTTGATCGATGAAGCGGCAGCAAGAGGCGAGAGCATCAGAGATCCCATGTTCCAACTAATAAATCCGCTGGAAGAAAGTGAAGATTTCCCAGTACTGAATAAATTACCCAGCATTGTCATAGTCATTGATGAATTAGCCGACATGATGATGATTGTCGGCAAAAAGGTTGAAGAGCTTATTGCCCGTTTAGCACAAAAAGCCAGAGCGGCTGGTATTCATTTGATTTTGGCAACGCAACGTCCGTCTGTTGATGTATTAACCGGACTGATTAAAGCCAATGTGCCGACTCGTATTTCCTTTCAGGTTTCATCTCGCATTGATTCGCGCACAATTCTCGATCAAGGCGGCGCGGAAACCCTGTTAGGTAATGGTGATATGCTGTTTTTGCCTTCAGGAACCAGTATTCCGATCCGTGCTCATGGGGCTTTTGTTGATGATCATGAAGTGCATCGTGTGGTTGAATTTTTAAAACAAACCGCGCCACCCAATTATCTGGATGATATCACCCGGGAATCCTCTGATTTCAATGATGGCTACAATACGAGCGGTGACATCAGCAATAATTCGGAGACCGATGCTCTCTATGATGAAGCCGTACAGTTTGTTACCGAATCACGCAAAGCCTCGATATCCAGTGTCCAGCGGCGTTTTAAGGTGGGCTATAACCGTGCAGCGACGATGATTGAGGATATGGAAGCCGCGGGTATTGTGAGTGCTGCGGAGTCTAACGGCTCAAGAGTTGTACTTGCGCCGCCGCCAGTGAAGGATTGATAGTGAGCTTTGCCGCAATAGGTGCTGGCATTGTCATTATTTCGACTATGGGCGGCGTGTTTTTCGTCAAACGCGATTCTTCGCAGCAGCCCAAACAAGTAAAGGCAGTACTCTTTGGACTTTATTTTTGGGGGTTGGTTTTTTTACAGTTGATTGTTTTTGGGTTGGGTTATTATCTGACTAATAAATAATGTCTATAGCCTGTAGACGGGTTAGCGATGGCGTAACCTGACATTTTTCACGCTTTTTCCTTTTGATAATCGAAATTATTATTGGATTAATAGCTTATTCATAATGAATATAAATTTAATACGTTAATCCTGAGCAAAATATCGGTTCGGGGAAGCCCATGAATTATCAGGCTATACCCCGTCGCAAATTTTAAAATCGTCATAACGGTATAATCAAAATACATTATAACTGTAAAGTTATATTCATCTTTTCAACTTTGGAACAAAACATGACTGAAAAATATATCTACTCATTCCCAAAAGGCGACGGAAAAAATAAAGTACTGTTGGGAGGCAAAGGTGCCAATCTGTGCGAAATGACTCAGATAGGACTTAATGTACCACCGGGGTTTGTTATCACTACCAAAGCTTGTCTGGATTATCTTGAAAATCATCAATTGCCCGAAGGTTTATTGGAAGAAGTTAAAGCGCATATTGCCGAGGTTGAAGCTTTCTCAGGTAAACAGTTTGGTGACAGCCATAATCCATTGCTCGTATCGGTCCGCTCTGGCTCGGCTATCTCAATGCCCGGCATGATGGATACCATCCTGAATCTGGGCCTTAATGCCCAGACCCTGACCGGCCTTATTGAGCAGACCGGCGATACCCGCTTTGCCTATGATGCCTATCGCCGTTTTATCCAGTTATTCGGCAAGGTAGCATTGGGTATCGATGACGAAAAATTCGACATACATTTCGCCGCAATCAAGAAACAGGCAGGGATTAAAGCCGATGTGGGCCTGGATGCCGAACATTTACGTCAAATCAGTGAACTGTTTCTCCAGGTTGTTTTGGAAGAAACCGGGAAGCCTTTTCCTGAAGATGTTTATGAACAACTGGAATTGTCTATAAAAGCGGTTTTCAATTCATGGATGGGCAAACGTGCAGTCGATTACCGGCGCGAATTTCACATCACCCCGAAAATGGCCAACGGCACTGCGGTTAATGTGGTGGCCATGGTGTTTGGTAATATGGGCAACGATTGCGCAACCGGTGTCGGCTTTACGCGCAATCCAGGTACCGGCGTTAATGAAATGTATGGCGAATACCTGGTTAATGCGCAAGGTGAAGATGTTGTTGCCGGCATTCGCACACCAAAACCTGTGCAAGAGCTAGCCCATGAAATGCCGGCTCTTTACAAGCAACTGGTCGATTTGCGTAACAAACTCGAAGCGCATTACAAGGAGGTTCAGGATTACGAATACACCATTGAACGCGGCATATTGTACTGTCTACAAACTCGTAACGGTAAAATGAACGCTGCGGCAATGGTACGTACTTCTGTGGAGATGGTGTCCGAAGGCCTGATCAGCAAGGAACAGGCTTTGTTGCGTATTAATCCCGAGTTGCTCGAACAACTGTTACATCCACAACTTGATCCTGAAAATAAAGCCCATCCTGTAGCTCAAGGATTGCCGGCTTCGCCGGGTGCTGCTTTCGGTAAATGTGTGTTTGATGCCGACACAGCCGAATTAATGGGTCGTGCTGGAGAGCTGGTTATTTTACTGAGAGAAGAAACCAAACCTGAAGACATTCATGGCTTTTTTGCAGCCCAAGGCATTTTGACCAGTCGCGGCGGTAAAACTTCTCATGCTGCCGTGGTTGCCAGAGGCATGGGCAAAGCCTGCATTGCTGGCGCCGAAGATATAAAAATAGATGTACGCTCCCGGCAGGCTATTATTGGCGATCTGCATATTCGCGAAGGCGATATCATTACCATTGATGGCAGTACGGGACTCATTTATTTAGGCAAAATCGCAACGATTGAACCTTCATTTTCCGATGAGTTAAAAACCTTATTATCTTGGGCAGATGAAATTGCCGAATTGGAAGTTCATGCCAATGTTGATACCCCGGAACGCGCACGCATGGCGCTAAGCTACGGCGCAACGGGTATTGGTTTGTGCCGCACCGAGCGCATGTTTAATGCATCAGACCGTCTGCCTTTAGTGATTGATATGATTCTGGCTGACAGCAAAGAGGCTCGGCAAGAAGCATTGGAAAAATTATTTCCGATCCAACGAGATGACTTTAAACAAATTTTTGAGGCTATGTCACCTTATCCGGTCACGGTACGGCTGCTGGATCCACCGATGCATGAATTTTTGCCCAGTGAACACCAGTTGGAAGATGAAATCAAGTCCTTGAATCAATATAAAGTCATGATTCAGGGGCAGCAGGTCACTCTGGAGACGCTAGGGGCACAGTTTTCATTACCCGCACCGTTTAATCATTTGAATGAGGAAGTCATCAATAAAGCGATTGCTAAAAAAGAATTGATGCTCAAGAAAGTTAAAGAATTGTACGAAGTTAACCCCATGCTGGGTCATCGGGGCGTCCGTCTTGGCATGTCGTATCCCGAAATCTACCAGATGCAAATCCGCTCCATTCTTGAGGCTGCGGCACTTTGCACTAGACAACGCACACCAATATTGCCTGAAATCATGGTGCCTCAGGTTATTACCTTACAGGAATTGATAAAAGTAAAATCCTATGTTGATCAAATTCAACAGGAAGTTGAGAGTCGGTACGGTATCGCCCTGGAATTTAAGTTCGGTACCATGGTAGAAACTGTCAGGGCTTGTACCCGTGCGGGAGAATTAGCTCAAGTGGCGGAATTTTTCTCATTCGGTACCAATGATTTAACTCAGGCGACTTTTTCATTTTCACGCGAAGATGCAGAAAACAAATTTCTGCCACTTTACAATGAAACCGGATTACTTGAAGACAACCCGTTTGAAGTACTCGATGCCAAAGGTGTTGGGCAGTTAATGAAAATGACTGCGGACTCCGGGCGCAAAACTCGACCCGATATCAAAATTGGTATTTGCGGCGAACAAGGTGGACATCCGCAATCTATTCGCTTCTGTCATCATATCAAACTGGATTATGTTTCATGTTCTGCGCCACGTATACCTATCGCAAGGTTGGCCGCAGCCCATGCAAAATTACTGGAAGATGATTACAGCTACAGGATTATATAACCCTGAACCCGTGGTATTTTACTGTATCGCTACTGCCCAGGAGCTAAGGTAAAAAGTAACAAGCTTTGCTAAATTCCGGCTTTATTCTTATTAGAAGCGATATCTATTTAAGTTAATTGGATAATAACAAAATTGATGCCCATCAGGGCATGGAAGTATTGTTGAGTACCGAGGTAAAAAAGGAAACATCGGTACTTAACGAAATACTCCATATGTTGTCGGATTCTCTCTATATTATGGTGTCGAAAAAATCGACTTGTCGATTTAAACGGTTTCCCAATCGAGGGCGATTTGTTGGTCTGACGTTGCCTTGTTAGTTAAATAGGAAATCCATTCAATGTGGTCAAACAAAGGTAAGTCATCCATGTTTTCATAGTCAATATCATCAATATTTTGCTCTAACATAACATTGCTCCAATTACAATTAATGTAAGATAAATGTCGGAATTGTTGAAGTCAGTATACCTTCTTCAACAATATTAAAAGCAATTCATGTGCCTAAAACAAATGCCTCCAGCAAATGCGGCTTTCTTTAAAACGATTTAGTATTGACTGTCAAACTTTGGTGATTTAAGTGCCAGTTTTGTCAGCTCACCTGACAGAAATGGATAGCTCAAGGTGATATGCATTATTTAAAATCAACAAAGTGCGCTGAGACACAAAGGGTACTAATTGCAATGGATACTCTTCCCCGAGCTCAGGACCTTTAATCGAAGCAAAGAATAAAGAATCCCGGCAAACTTTTACAAAACGCTGGGTTTCCGTCTCAAATCAGCTTGCCGCCCTTATCCAGGTCTTGCAAATGCCTTAATTTTTCCTTGATTTTGATTTCCAGACCTCGATTTACAGGCTGGTAATAACGAGTTTCCGCTAACTGTTCTGGAAAGTAATTTTCACCTGCGGCATAAGCTTCAGGCTCATTATGGGCATAACGGTATTCTTTTCCATAATTCAGGGATTTCATTAATTTGGTCGGCGCATTTCTTAAATGAATCGGTACACCCAGGCTGCCGCTTTGTTTGGCATCACTCATGGCGGCATTGTAAGCCATATAAACGGCATTGCTTTTCGGTGCGCAAGCCAAATATACAATGGCCTGGGCTAAAGCCAGTTCGCCTTCAGGGCTGCCCAAACGTTCCTGGGCTTCCCAGGCATTAATGGCGATTTGTAAGGCTCTGGGGTCGGCGTTGCCAATATCTTCTGAGGCAATTCTGACGATACGCCTTGCCAAATAGGCCAGGTCACAACCAGCATCCATCATGCGGCATAACCAATAGAGGGACGCATCGGGCGAACTGCCTCTTACCGATTTGTGCAGCGCTGAAATCTGGTTATAAAATTCTTCACCCTGATTATCAAAGCGTCTAACGCCGCCGGTAAGCACTTCTTTTGTACAGGACTCATTAATAACACTGCTATCTTTTGCAGCTGCAAGTTCCACAGCAATTTCCAGCAAATTCAAAAGTCTTCTGGCATCGCCGTCGGCTGCCTCGGCAAATTGCTGTTTAATGTCATCTGTCATTTCAATGCCCAGACTACCCAATCCTCTGTTCCGGTCGGTTAGTGCTTTGTCTAAAACGACCAATAAATCTTCGGTTGATAAAGAATTGAGTACATAGACGCGGGCACGTGACAACAGGGCGTTATTAAGTGCAAATGATGGATTTTCAGTAGTTGCGCCGACAAAATAAACCGTGCCGTCTTCCACATGAGGCAGAAAAGCGTCCTGTTGTGATTTATTAAACCGGTGTACTTCATCGACAAATAAAATAGTTCGCCGTTGCTGTTCAAGCTGGATTTTTTTGGCGTCGCTAACAGCAGCTCTGATATCCTTAACACCGGATAACACCGCCGAAATAGGCATAAATTCGGCATTAGAGTGCTGTGCAATGAGACGCGCCAGCGTGGTTTTACCTGTTCCTGGCGGTCCCCAGAAAATCATGGAATGTAAACGGCCGGATACAACAGCTTCATAGAGTGGCTTGCCGGGCTTTAAAATATGCTGTTGACCCACGTAATCGTCCAGCGATTTCGGCCGCATCCTATCGGCCAAGGGTTTGGTTAACTCATCGAGCATGAACAGACGTGTGTAAGGTTAAAGCGACAAAACGAAAGCTTGCATTTTGAGCCTTTCGCCTTGATCCTGATTAATCAGAAAATACATCGGCACCCTTTGGTGCTTTGAATTCAAATACCGTCGGTTTTATCGGTGGATTCAGTAGAACATTCGAGAAATAAATACGCGTCAGCTGGCCAAAGTTATCATTTAACTCCATTCCACCAAGCGAGCCTTTATTCAAGCCTATCAAAATATATTTAAAACTGCTTTCCTTATTTTTAGGCAACAATTTAATCCATTGCATATCCCCATCGACGCCCTGACTTTCCATAGTGAAATTATCTTCCAGTGATATCTCGCCGCTTAATAGTAATGCGGGTGTTGAGCCTACGGACTCATCGAGCTTTTTAATAGTGACTTGCTCTAAATCAGTATCATAAAACCAGACTTTTCCTGAAGTAGAAACAATTTGCTGTTGAAACGGTTTTAAATAATCCCAGCGAAACTTTCCAGGCCGCTGCAGGTAAAAAACTCCGAAACTGGTTTGATAAGGATCGCCGGCCTCATTAATTAATACTTGCTTAAAATCAGCCGTAAGTGATTTTGAAGCTTTTAAAAAAGCCTGCAGTTGTTTGACCGGCTGATCTGCTGAATAGCTGGCGCTATTGAAAAGAAAAAAGGTCAGGAAAACCAGGCGAAAAAAAATAACTTTATTCATGGATGATCTCTTATAATCCCGGTTGAGGTTCACTTTGATTAGGCTCACTTTCATTTTGACTAGGCTCATTTCCGAAAAAATTATCAAACCAGGATTTATCTTGCTCAAAAACCTCTTGTCCACAGGATGAGTAGGCCGTTGGTTCTGAACCTGAAATATATGGATACTGCTTGCCGTGTCCGCAGCCTTTTCGCGTTAATAGGCCGCTACCTGGCTCAACCCAGACCAACTTGACATTATCAGGTGGAATCAAGTTTACCGGTTGGGTTGAAATTTGCTTCATTAACTCTGTCCATAGGGGTAAAGCTCCTGTTGAACCGGTTAAGCCGATTGGTTTGTTATCATCCCGGCCTACCCAGACCACGGATAAATAATCCCCTGTGTAGCCAGCAAACCAGCTATCTTTGGCATCATTTGTGGTGCCTGTTTTACCCACAAGGCCATAGTCTTTGGGGAAAGACGAATAGGCTGTGCGTCCAGTGCCGGCGTGCATAACCTCCTGCAACATGGTATTGACGATATAGGTTGCCGCTGGATCTACAGCCTGTTTGACGGTAAACGGGTAACTTTGTAATTGTTTGCCATCGGTGTCAATTACCGCTCTGATGCTTTTTATCGGTGTTGAAAAACCATCACCTGCTAACGTTTGATACATCTGGGTAACTTCTATGGGCGTTAGTGATGATGCTCCCAGTAATAATGATGGGAACAAATCAAGCTCTCTGGTAACGCCCATACTCTTTAATGTTTTAGCTGTTCTGGCTACGCCAATATCCATGCCAATACGAACTGTGGCCAAATTGTAAGACTTCGCCAAAGCCGTATGCAGGGGGACACTGCCATGCTGTCTATGATCGTAATTTTTAGGAATCCAGTCCGTGCCATTCTGTCCCTTTATCACAATGGTCGAATCGCTTACTCTGGTAGTAACAGTATATTTATTCGGATATTCCAGAGCTGTCAAATAAACCGCCGGTTTCATCAAGGAGCCGATAGGACGCAACGCATCCAGTGCGCGATTAAAACCACCCACCATATTTTCACGACCACCGGTCAATGCAGTTACTTCTCCACTATCCCTGCGTGTGACTATAACGGCTGATTCAAGATTATTGGCGTGAGGCAGCTTGTCCAGTTGATTCAGCTTAGTGGCAACGGTCTTTTCCAGAATATCCTGTATCTGGGTGTCCAGTGTGGTAAAAATCCTAAGTCCCTGTGAGGTTAAATCTTCTTCGCGGTAATCTTGCCTCAATTGCCGTTTGACCAAGTCAAGAAAGCCGGGATAGAGATTGGACGAGCGCTGTGCACGAGGAATTACACTTAGAGGTTTGGTCATTGCTTCAGTCGCCTGATCTCTGGTGATGTAGTTTTCCATTACCATTTCGCTAATTACCAGATTACGACGTTCTAAAGCGCGTTCGGGGTATCGTCTCGGATCATATTCAGAGGGTCCACGTACCAGCGCCACTAGCGAAGCAACCTGTTCCAGCGGGAGATCCTTTAAAGTACTGCCAAAATAGAATTCACTCGCCAAGCCAAATCCGTGAACAGCGTTTGAGCCATTCTGACCCAAATAAATTTCATTTAAATAGGCTTCCAGAATCTCATTTTTAGTGTAGCGGTATTCTAAAATCAGCGCCATTAAGGCTTCCTTTACTTTTCGCGACAAGCTCCGCTCATTGGTTAAATAAAAGTTTTTAACCAGTTGCTGAGTAATAGTGCTGCCGCCCTGAACCATGCCGCCGGCACGCACATTTGTCCACATGGCTCTGGCTATGCCCCGCAGCGAAACGCCAAAATGCCGATAAAAATCTCTGTCTTCCGAGGCAAGAAGACCTTTAACCAGTGTGTCCGGTGCATCATCCAGCTTGATCAACACCCTGTCTTCCTTAATAGTGGGATAAAAACTGCCAATTTGAACCGGATCCATACGGATGATGGCAATATCCTCAGATGTTGTTATGTCCGTAATAGACTCGATGCCCATATCGGTAAAGCTCAGCGACATCGACACGCTGGGTTGATGCTGATCCCAAAAGGTGAAATTGCGGGTTTTTACACTGATTTGTGAGCCATTTTTAAAGTACGTTCCTTCAACAGATAAATCGACATCTTCTCGATAATGCAGTATTTTTAACAATGCTTCAAATTTTTCAGCAGTCAGAGCATAGCCGGCATAGAGCTCAAGCGGACTGGCATAAACCCGGGCCGGAATAGCCCAGCGTTTGCCTTCGAATTGGTTGCGAACGTTATAATCCAGATAGCCAAGATAACTGAAAAACATGAACGAACCGCTAGCCAACAGAATCAGGAATAGATTTCTAAACCAATGAGAAGTCGATTTTTTTACCGGTTTTTTTATGTTGTATCTGGAGCTGCGCCTATTTGTTTTTTCTGCCATAGTTTTTCGAGTATTTGCTCATCATTGTCAGTTCTTAAATCTTCTCTTCCCAGCCCCCTTTCCAGCAGGTGAGAAGATGAGGGCGCCAACAATGACGTGCGATAAATTTAAAGTCATTTTTTTAATATCGTCCATAACTTCCTTGGTTATTATACATAAATAAGGATTGCTGGAATCAGCAAGCAATACTGTATCGTTATAAAATGAATATCGAATGAACAGTGTTACAGAGTATTTTTATCCTAAACAGACAAAACAATTTTCCCGGTCGTATGTCCAGCTTCGATCAATTTATGTGCAACAGCTGCTTCAGTCAGGGATAACTGCTTGCTGATATGTGGTTTCAACAGCCCATTATCAGCCCATTGAGCACATTGATTTAAAATTTCAACATGTTTGTCTCTTGCTTCAGGTAGATCTCTGAGCATCGGTGTTAACATGAGTTCAAATCCGATCAATAAATTTCTCATTCTGGCTTCGCCCAGGTTCAATTCGCCTGGATCCAGCAAAGTTACCAAGCGCCCAAAATGGGCAGTTACTGAAATACTCTCTTTGAATACAGTTGCACCTACCGTATCGAAAACCAGATCAGCGCCTTTGCCCTTGGTAAGATCATTTACCGTATCGGCAAAACCGTTTTGTGTATAAATAATTGCTTCATCAGCGCCCAAGCTTTTAACAAATTCTGCTTTTTGTTCTGAACCCACCGTAGTAATCACCTTGGCGCCTTTTAGCTTTGCCAATTGTATCGCCACATGTCCGACTCCGCCGGCACCGGCATGAATAAGCACGGTTTGACCTTGCTGCAAACCGCCGCGATCAAACAAAGCGCCCCACGCAGTAATCAACACCAGAGGAGAAGCAGCGGCTTCAGTGAATGAAAATATTTTAGGACTCAAGCTAACCCAGCGCTCATCAATAACCGTGTATTCGGCATAATTGCCTTGCTCGCGTCCCAGTCCACCATGACAAAACCAGACTTTATCGCCGGTTTTAAATTTATTGGCTTTTGTTCCTGTCTCAACAACGATGCCTGCACCATCACAACCCAATACCGCTGGTAAGACATGATCATAAAACACACCATTACGTCTGATTTTGGTGTCGACAGGATTAACGCCCGCTGCTTCCAGTTTGATTTTTATCTGTGTTGCTTCAGTAATTTCAGGTTCTTTTATATCCTGAAGCGTTAAAACATCGGCATCGCCGATGGCTGTCATTAGTATTGCTTTCATGTTTAAACTCCCGATGTTGGATGTCATCAATTCGCCAGCCATTGCCGGTAAAAATCCTGATATGGGTACTGTTTCAATTTTTTCACCTGCAGTTCAAGAATCATAAAAATATCCGGGAGAATGTGGGGTATTAATTTACGACCTAAACTCGGTTGCCGCAGACGAATAAGACCCGCTTATAAGACAAAATATCCCAGAGAGACCCCGCTCACGCCGGTTAGCAGAATTGAAAAATCCGCCTGGGCATCGACATCGTTGTTGGCATAGAGGATTTTCGCGGTCTGGTCGAAGTACAGACTGGCAGTATTGATAAAGCTGTTGGTGAAGCTGGCGCCTTGTTGCAGACTGGTGAAGGCGTCGTTACCGGCAGTGCTGGTGTTGGCGTCGATCGCGCTAAGGTCTATTTTATCGGCATCCATTGACTTGAAGTCAGAGATGGTATCGCGACTGGTGCTGCTGACGCCAGTGTCAGCGAAGTTTAAAAAGATGAAGCGGTCCGCGTTTGCACCGCCGATCAGAATATCGGCGCCAGGGCCTCCGGTGAGTTGATCGGCGCCGCCACCTCCGGTCAGTTTGTCGGTGCCGGCGTTGCCGATGAGAATATTGGCGGCACTGTTTCCAGTCAGGATGTTGTTGAGTTTGTTGCCGACGAGATTGGCAGCGCTTGTGCCCATGATGCGGCCATTTTCAACGTTGATACCCAAGGTGTAGCTGTTAAGGTAACTGTTGACCAGATCGGTCCCTCCGGTGCTGGTCGTGGCGTTGCTTTCAATCACTACGTCGCCGCTGTCCCGGACGTAGTAAGTATCAGAGCCGTTGCCGCCAATCATCGTATCGGCGCCACCACGTCCTTCCAGTTTGTCAGCACCTGCATTGCCACTGAGGACGTTAGCGAGGGCGTTGCCGTTCAATTGATCATCACCGCTGCCGCCGGTTGCATTTTCTATGATTGAACCATAAGCAATGCCCAGGTTGTCTGTTCCATCGTAGATACCTGAGTTGCCTTCGATTTGTCCCGGCGGGAGTGGATCGGGCGGAATCCTGATGCACGAAAAATATCCGGCTCTGAGGTCAATCATACAGCCAAGGGAGAAATTGGAAACTGAAATGGTGTCATTTCCACCGCCATCCCATATCGTTTTGATGAATGGACGACTCGTATCGAACGTGTAGGTGTCATTACCTGAATGGAAGCTTGTGTTGGCGCCATAGAGATATTGTAAAGCCTTAATATCCAATGGCATTAGCGTTTCAGGCTGAATGTGTTCGTATTGCCACGAATAACTGCCCGGACCTGTTTGGTTAACGGTCCGGTAATAGCTATAGGGATGTGGCGTGTAGGACATTACTGTATATTTGGTGTTATCCAGACTGGCATCCAGAGTATAGCTACCAAGTGTGGCTTCAAACGGATGCTTTAGCCCTAAAGCATGCCCTAGTTCGTGCACAAGAGTGCCGTATCCTGGCTTTCCAACCGCAAAATCATCTGCCGTCCATATGTTGCTATTGAACCAGGCATCACCAGCCAAATCCAGTACATTCACGCTGGTAATTGCTCCTCCTGGGTAGTAGTTATAGCTAAAGCCAGGAAAATAGGCATATCCAGAACCAGGCTGGGCATTCATAGCGAACGTCATATCGCCAACACCTGACACTTCACTGAAACCTATATGAACGACATCGGCAATGGCAGCCAACACATCACGAGCAGCCTGCTTTTGCAGTTCGGAAAACTGCGTAAATCCTGTGATGGGTGTGGAAGAATAATAGCTGGGAACGCTTGTCAAAAAACTGAAAGTCACCGCTGCAACATTGCCAATACCGCCTGGAGATGAAACTGGCGTGCCAACGGCGTCGTAAAAATTCCATCGCGCCGAGATAGAGCCATTCCTTATTGCAAGCAGACCATCAAGTGGATTTTTTGTTGTCGTCATGTAAATGCCCTTAAAATGGCGAGTAGGTGGGACAAAAAGTCAGTTGCCAGGCAGGGTATTCCCAGTAAATTGCCGGTGTGGCATGTTTTCATCAGGATTCCCGTGCAGCATTTTGCCGCAGCATCTTAGCACAATTGCCTTGTAGCATTAATGACGATTCGCACAAAGATGCAGTACTGGTTTGCTAAGCAGAGCTATTGCAAAAGTCATAAAAGTGGACGTATAACCTGAGCGGATAAAAATCACAAATACTCCAGGACTTTGTATTTAATGCGTGACAGACCAGTCTGGTCTCGTCTCGGTTTTTTAGTCCCGTCTAAAGATGGTAGTTAGTCCCAGTGTATGCGGGTTAAATTTAAAAATTTATTGTAACCTGCATAACGTTTTGTAAAATTAGCTTTTTTTAAATCCACAACATTTTAAGAGTAACTGAATATGCCAAGTCATTTCACTTTCCGGCCGAATCTATCTATCGCTTGCTTAGCTTTGCTACTCGGCGGTTGCGCTTCTGATCCTGTGCCAGAACCTGCACCCGGGCCCATTCTTTCCGGCGATCAAATGTTGCGTGAAAGCCAGGGCATAGCAAGCCTTGGCGATAGATGGAAAAAAGGCAAGCAATTAATTGATCGAGGTAATATTTTAGTTCGCGAAGGTCAAAACAAAATTGATGAAGGTAATCGAATGATTGAAGAGGGTCAAAAAAT
>CAYVFT010000059.1:0-21323 GCA_964450225.1 uncultured Crenothrix sp.
CCACGACTTTCTTTGCGTTGTTGCGCGCAGCGGATGATTAATTCTGCAACAATGACTAAATTGCGCAACTCCAGTAAATCACTGGTAACACGAAAATTGCTGTAATATTCGGCTATTTCCTTTTTAAGCAATTCCACACGATTCATGGCTCGACTTAGTCGTTTATCGGTTCTGACTATACCTACGTAGTCCCACATGAAATTGCGCAATTCGTTCCAGTTGTGTGAAACAACAACTTCTTCATCGGAGTCACTGACTTTTGATTCATCCCAGTCCGGGATAAGCGGTGCAGGTGGAATGCCGGGAAGCTTTAGTAATATATCTTCGCTGGCCCGATCGGCAAAAACCAGGCATTCCAGAAGTGAATTGCTGGCCATGCGATTGGCGCCGTGCAGTCCGGTGCAAGCGACCTCGCCAATGGCATAAAGGTTTTTTATGTCGGTGCGTGCATAGCTGTCCGTTAATACACCGCCGCAGGTGTAATGTGCAGCCGGAACCACAGGTATAGGTTGTTTGGTGATGTCAATATCAAAATCGAGACATTGCTGGTAAATCGTGGGGAAATGCTCGCGGATGAATTCCTCTGATTTATGACTGATATCAAGATAAACGCAGTCTATACCGCGTTTTTTCATTTCGTGGTCAATGGCTCTGGCAACTATATCCCGGGGGGCTAATTCTCCTCTTGGGTCAAAATTTTGCATAAAAGAGGAGCCGTCCGGCAGGATTAGTCTGCCGCCTTCACCTCTGACCGCTTCGCTTATCAGGAAAGAGCGGGCCTCCGGATGAAAAAGGCAGGTAGGATGGAACTGCATAAATTCCATGTTGCTAATGCGGCAACCGGCACGCCATGCCAGTGCAATACCATCGCCGGTCGAACTCTGCGGATTGGTGCTGTAGATGTAAGCCATGTTTGCACCGCCTGTCGCCAGGACAACGATACGAGCAGTAATCGTTTGAACCCGATGGTTCCGGGTATCCAAAACATAGGCACCTAATACTTGTTTCCCAGCATGACCGGAGGTCGGGGCTGTAATTAACTCGACAGCATTATGATGTTCGAATAATTCGATGTTGGGATGTTCTTGGGCACGCTCGATAAGAGATAGCGATACAGCTTTGCCGGTTGCATCTGCGGAATGCACAACACGGCGGTGAGAATGCCCGCCTTCCCGGTTCAAATGCAAGACTTTTTCGCCTGATTGGGTTCGTTCTTCTGTAAAAACAACCCCTTGTTCGCGTAGCCAGTCTATGGAGCTTTTGCCGTGAGTAACAGTAAGTCTCACAATTTCAGGGTTGCAGAGTCCTGCGCCGGCATCCAGCGTATCTTCAATATGGGACTCAATGGAATCCTCAGCATCAAAAACAGCCGATATGCCACCCTGAGCATAATAGGTACTGCCTGAGGTCAAAGCGAATTTAGATAATACGGCTACGTTTGTCGGGTGGTCAGCCAGTTTAAGCGCTAAACTTAAACCTGCACCACCACTGCCGATGATAAGAACATCATAATTTTTTGAGTAAGGCATATTAAGTTAGCTGGTTGACACCTACGTAGGTAAGGAACGAAAAAGTTTCATTAACTATAATGAAGGTTGTGGCTTAGTAATCAATGTTTAGGGATAATAACGCTTTTTAGAGTGATAGCACAATTTTTGTATCATATAGAACTTTATGCGATTGTACCTGTCCATTTAAACATTAAAGAGCAGTAGTGAGCAGTCATACTAAGTACAGCGAACAACTAGACGAAGACCTTGTGTTGCGAGTGCAACGCGGTGATAGATCTGCATTCGATTTATTGGTGATTAAATATCAGCATAAGATCATTCAGTTAGTGAATCGCTACATCAAAGATCCGAGCGAAGCTCAGGATGTGGCTCAGGAAGCCTTTATTAAAGCTTATCGAGCGCTAAATAATTTTAGAGGAGACTCAGCTTTTTATACCTGGTTGTATCGTATTGCTATTAATACAGCTAAAAACTATCTGGTATCAAGGTCAAGAAGAAGTTCTGATCATCAGGTAGATGTGCAGGATGCAGAAGCCATTGAAAATGCGCCACAGTTGCATGGTATGGAAACGCCCGAGAGACTATTATTAAATCAGGAAATAATTAACACAATAAAAACAGCAATTGAAAAGTTACCCGAAGAAATGCGCACAGCGATTATCTTGCGTGAATTTGAAGGCATGAGCTACGAAGAAATTGCTGAAGCAATGGATTGCCCTGTTGGTACGGTTCGCTCACGCATATTTAGAGCGCGTGAGGCGATCGATAATAAATTAAACCCCTTGCTCGAACACGGTGATTTTTAATGCCTGAAGATTTAAATCAAAAAATATCTCAATTTCTTGATAATGAACTAGATCATGTCCAAGCATTGAATTTTTTAAACAAAATACAGATGCAACCTGAATTGCAAGACAAATTAAACCGTTATGAGGCTATAAGTCATGCAATGAAAACAGATGTTTTTTTATTAACCAATGCTGATTTTTCAACAAAAATTCATCAGGAAATTCAGAAGGAACCGGTATATCTTTTACCGCAGCATAAACCATTTAAGTTGAATCACAAACAAGTAGCTGTTGCCGCATCTATCGCTATTGTTGCGATTGTTGCGGGACGTGGCATGAAAGACATGGATCAGCATTCCAGGGTTGCATCAACAATTCAGCTGGCCCAGAATCAGTCGCCCGAACCGTCATCCACTCCTGTTGGCTATGCAAAACAGGCTGAGCAGGAGCCACTCAATAAACGCATTAATGATTATCTTCAGGCGCACAACAGTGTTTATACTAATGGTGAGGCTAATTTTCAGCCCTTTGCCAGAGTAACAACTTATAATCATAAATGACTGTGGTTAAACGTTTTTTTGTTGTGCTGCTCTTGTCAATAGGAATTGTATCGGCAAGAGAGTCGGAGTTAAAGGGCCAGCAAGTATTGGAGAAGATGAACCATGCCATGGAAGTCTTGAACTATCAGGGTACGGTTGCGTTTCTAAAAAATGGAAAGCTGGAGCCTATGAAATATGTTCATGCGGCTGACAAGGGGGTTCAGCAAGAACGTCTGACATCGTTAAATTCCCCGTTGCGTGAAATTGTCAGGGACGCAGGTAAAGTCAGTTGTTTGTTTAAGGAAACACAACGCATGATCGTTGATCACCGGCCTTTTGAGCGATCCTTCCTGGTTGATGTACCTAAAAATCTGGATGAAATGGGAGACATTTATCAGTTCGAGATGGTAGGTGAGGAAAATATCGCCATGATGCCGAGTTATGTTGTTGCTATCCAGCCTAAAGATAACGCCAGGTATCCCCGGAAAATATGGATAGAAAAAAAACAGTTTTTGCCCCTCAAAGTTGTACTTTATGATAATTCAGGCGTTCCCTTGGAGCAGGTTGTTTTCACGGAGATAGAAGTTAAAGACGTACTGCCTTTTGTGGATAAAAAATTCTCGGATGATGCTCGTTTAGCTCAACATATCCATCAATTACAATCACAAACATCAGAACAGGCTACTTTTATTCTGCCTGAACTTCCAAAGGGTTTTCGAGAAGTATTCTTTACCCGCAAGCCCATGCGCAATTCCGAACAGCCTGTTGATCACTTGTTGCTAAGTGATGGCTTTACTTCAGTATCTATTTATATGGAAAAAAAAAGTGCAGCGATGGAATCCGGTCTACAATCAGTCGGTGCAGTTAATTCTTTTAGTCGGACTATAAATAAATATCAACTTACAGTTATGGGCGAAGTGCCCGCAGAAACGGTTAAAACCATTGCGGAAGGCATCAAGCTTCGGGGTTTGCAAGATTGAATTATTATGATTATGCCGGATACACTCGATTATCCCCGCACCAACGAGGCGTATTGGGTACAAATAATTTGCGTTTGCTAAGGTGATGTTTTTCGTTTTTTTGTTAGTTAATCTGTGGTTGGTATAAGTCGCATGATTCGTTGTTATCCGTAATTTAACTATTTTATTATTTGTAGGGAATGGAGATTTTATGCTCAAAAAGCTTGGTTTGTGTGTGTTTCTTGTTTTTCTGTTTAATCAAAATGTATTAGCGCAGTTACCGGATTTTACCGAGATGGTAAAGGTCAATGGCGTGGCAGTAGTCAATATCAGTACTACCCAAAAAGCCAAGCCCGAAGTTGCTGAAGGAACGCAGAAAGAAGTTCCCATGCCTGAAGGAATGCCTCCTGAAATGGAGGAGTTATTCAAGCATTTTTTTAACAATCCTGAGGGCGGCTATGGTGGCGGAGATACCCAATCATTAGGATCAGGTTTTGTTATTTCCAGGGATGGCTATGTGTTGACTAATCATCATGTCGTAAAAGATGCTGATGAAATCATTGTTAAATTCTCTGATAGACGCGAATTGGTGGCCAAACTCATCGGCTCCGATGCGCGTACCGATGTTGCGCTCTTAAAAGTGGATGCCTCTGATTTACCGGCAGTCACTATTGGTGATCCGAATAAACTTCAAGTAGGTGAATGGGTTTTGGCAATAGGCTCGCCGTTTGGCTTTGAACAGTCAGTGACGGCAGGTATAGTTAGCGCTAAAGGGCGCAGCTTGCCGGGTGGCAATTATGTGCCGTTTATACAAACAGATGTGGCGATAAATCCAGGCAATTCAGGCGGGCCACTGTTTAACATGGATGGTAAAGTTGTTGGCATTAATTCCCAGATTTATAGCCGTACAGGTGGATTTATGGGGCTTTCATTCGCTATTCCGATGGATGTAGTGATGAATGTTGTTGAGCAAATAAAAAAGAGCGGTAAAGCTGCGCACGGCTGGTTAGGTGTGCAGATTCAGGATGTGACTCGCGAATTGGCTGAATCATTTGGCATGAAAAAACCAATGGGAGCATTGGTGTCCAAAATAATTCCTGGCAGTCCAGCAGAAAAAGCGCAACTGCAGATTGGTGATATTATTACCGAGTTTAATGGTCAACCAATTGAAAATTCAGGTGATTTGCCGCCGATGGTTGGCATGACTCCTATCAATGATAAAGCAACGCTAAAAATACTCAGACAAGGTGATGAAAAAACGATAACTTTCAACATAGGATTATTACCTGATCAGGTTGAAAAAGTAGCCGATACCAAAACCGAGAAGGCTAAACCTACCAATAGGTTGGGGGTTAGCGTTTCCGATTTAACCGCTGAGGAAAGAGAAGCGTTGCAAGTAATTAAAGGTGGTGCATTAGTTCAGAATGTCGTCAACGGTGCAGCCAAGAATGCGGGTATCCAACCAGGTGATGTGATTTTACGCATTAATAATGAAGTAATTAGTGGTGTTGCTGATTTTGAAAAAATTGTCAAAAATTTACCGGTTGGCAAATCAGTCGCTGTTTTAATTCAGCGTCGTGGTAGTCCTGCCTTTTTGGCACTTAAAATAGATAAGTAATATCAAGTTACCAGACAAAGAGCGGCCGTGGAGTATGGTTGCTTTAATGTTTGAATTAAGCATAAGAAAAACGGCGGATTAATTCCGCCGTTTTTGTGATTTAAGAATTGGTAGCAGTTTAGTCTGAAACGTTCGTCTGAGTGACAGGCGGATACTTATTGCGGTGTACTCAGCTCAAGTATCACCCACGCAAGCCGCGTGGATACCGGTTTTCTCCTTCCAATAATTTGGTTTAAAATCTTCCCTTTAATATTGATGCCCAGGGTATCTTGATTGCTTCCTAAAATTATGCGAACAAATCACTCAGAAGTTTTAACCACATTGTCGACCTTGCGCGATTATATACGCTGGGCTGCCAGCCGGTTTACACAAGCCGGGATCAGTTTTGGTCATGGGACTGTTGCAGCGCTTGATGAGGCTGTAGCGTTGGTTTTGCATACGCTTTATCAGCCCTATAATTTGGCTGAAGCCTATTTTGATAGCGTTCTAACGATGAATGAACGACAGGCGGTCATTGATATTATCGATAGACGTATCAATGAAAGAATACCCGCAGCTTATTTAACAAATGAAGCCATTTTTGCTGGCTTGACGTTTTATGTTGATGAGAGGGTGCTGGTACCAAGATCGCCAATCGCCGAATTAATTGAGCAACGATTTTCTCCTTGGATAGATGAAGGCCAGGTGGGCCGAATTCTGGATTTATGTACGGGCAGTGCCTGTATTGCAATAGCCTGTGCTTATGCTTTTCCTGATGCCCTGGTAGATGCAGTAGATTTGTCAGTCGATGCACTCGCTGTAGCAGAAATCAATATTGAAAATCATCAGGTATCCGACTCGGTGACACTCTATCAGTCAGATTTATTTAAAGAATTGCCCGCTGCTTTATACAATGTCATTGTCAGTAATCCTCCTTATGTGTGCCATGCAGAATGGGAACAATTACCACAGGAGTTTCGTGCGGAACCGGATATGGGTTTTAAAGGCGGCCCCACAGGATTGGATATTGTTCTCCGCATTCTGGTTGATGCTGATGATTATTTGGCAGAGCAGGGGATTTTAATTGTGGAAGTGGGCAGCAGTGCCGAAACATTGCAAAACACTTTCCCTGATGTACCATTTTACTGGCTGGACTTTGAACGCGGCGGCGACGGCGTTTTTTTGCTGACAGCAGAACAGGTTCATTACTATCACGAATTATTTATAGCGGCTTTAAGTTAATATGTCTGGAAACACAATAGGAAAACTGTTTACCGTCACCTCGTTTGGTGAAAGTCATGGCCCTGCTATTGGGTGTATCGTTGATGGCTGTCCTCCAGGGTTGGCATTGACCGAAGCCGATTTACAGCAAGACCTTGATCGCAGAAAACCGGGTACATCACGACATACCACGCAACGCCGCGAAGCCGATGAAGTAAAAATTCTATCGGGTGTGTTTGAAGGCAAAACCACAGGTACGCCGATTGGGTTGTTGATTGAAAATACCGATCAACGCTCAAAAGATTATTCTAAAATTGCCGAAACATTCAGACCAGGCCATGCCGATTATACTTACCAGCAGAAGTATGGTTTTAGAGATTACCGAGGAGGAGGGCGTTCATCCGCGCGTGAAACAGCGATGCGTGTTGCCGCCGGAGGTATCGCCAAAAAATACCTCAAAGAGCAGGCAGGTATAGAAATTCGCGGTTATCTGTCACAGCTGGGACCTATAAAAATTGACAAGCTTGACTGGACTATCACTGATAGCAATCCTTTTTTCTGTCCTGATGCAGATAAGGTTCCTGAAATGGAAGCGTATATGGATGCTTTACGTAAGGAAGGCGAATCAATAGGGGCGAGAATTGAAGTCGTGGCAACCAACGTACCACCCGGTCTGGGTGAGCCTATTTTTGATCGTCTTGATGCTGATTTGGCGCATGCCTTGATGAGTATTAATGCGGTAAAAGGCGTGGAAATCGGCGATGGTTTTGCCTGCATCAATAGCAGAGGTACACAGTTCAGAGATGAAATTACACCAAACGGTTTTTTGAGTAATCATGCCGGGGGGATTTTGGGTGGAATTTCCAGTGGTCAGGCTATTACTGCCAGTATTGCGCTAAAGCCCACCTCCAGCTTGCGGCTGCCAGGTAAAAGTATCAATCAGCAAGGCCAGGCTATTGAGGTAATCACCGAAGGCCGCCATGATCCTTGTGTCGGCATACGTGCAACCCCGATTGCTGAAGCGATGATGGCAATTGTTCTTATGGATCATTTTTTAAGGCACCGGGCGCAAAACATGGGTGTTGTTTCAGGATTGCCGAACTTGCGGTAAGTACAAGGCTAAAGGCAAAAAGAGACCTACGATTGGTTTTTTTAATCTTGTACCTTTAGCCTTTCTTTTGATCTTTAATTCTGGTTTTGCGCTGAATAAAACTATAAAAAATTATTGTTCATCATTTAAATGTCTGTTCCTTACTGGCGACTGTCAGCTTTTTATTACTTTTATTTTGCTACCTTAGGCGGTTTTTTACCTTACTGGAGCCTCTATTTAAAAAATAGCGGTTTTAATCCCATTGAAATCGGCGAACTTTCTGCGTTGTTGATCGGTACAAGAATTATCGCACCCAATTTATGGGGCTGGATTGCTGATCATACTGGAAAAAGTTTGCTCCTAATTCGCATCGCCTCATTTTTTGCCGCCTTACTATTTGCCGGTTTTTTATTTGCTCATAATTATTTCTGGTTTGCCTGGATAACCATTGGTTTCAGTTTTTTCTGGAATGCTGTGTTGCCTCAATTTGAAGCGGTCACGTTGTTCCACTTAAAAAATGAACCTCATCGATATAGCCGAATAAGGCTATGGGGATCGGTCGGTTTTATTGTAACAGTGCTGGGAATAGGTCGGTTACTGGATAGCCAGCCAATTGAATTACTCCCAATCGTCATCATAACTTTGCTGATTTCAAGTTGGGGGGTTACTTTAATTACCCCGGATGCTAAGGCTATGAATCATGGGACAGCTCCGCTCGAAATGTTACAAATCATAAAAAAACCGGAAGTTTTAGCTTTTTTTGTGGTTAACATACTGTTACAGGTTGCACATGCGCCATATTATGTATTTTATTCGATTTATCTGAAGCATCATCATTACTCAGCAACCGTCACAGGTTTACTCTGGGCGCTTGGCGTTTTAGCGGAGATAGTTCTATTTGTTTACATGAGTCGCCTGTTAAATCGCTTTTCTCTAAGAGCGATTTTATTGTTCAGTTTGGTGCTGGCTACAGGCCGCTGGCTAATAATAGGCTGGTGTCCCGAGTATTTTGGCTTGTTAATTATCGCCCAATTATTTCATGCCGCGACTTTTGGCGGCGCGCATATTGTTGCCATACACCTGGTTCATTTTTATTTTGGTGGGCAGCATCAGGGTAAAGGCCAAGCATTGTACAGCAGCCTCAGTTACGGTTTAGGTGGGATGCTGGGTAGTCTATATAGCGGCTATTATTGGGAGTCATTGGGTTCAAGGCTGGTTTATTCAATGGCGGCAATTTGTTGCAGTATTGCCTTTGTGATTGCTTATGCCTGGGTAGGCAGGGAAAATGCCCAAAACCCGGCTGCATTAGGTTAAAATAAGATTAAAGGCAAACGGGGAATGTGATAGAAATTTGGTTTTTTCGCCTTTAACCTTGCACCTTTGACCTTGCCCTCTTCAATTACGATTTACTCTATCAGGAATTAATGTGTTTGAAATAATAAAAAGCGGTGGGTGGATGATGATCCCCATCATGTTGTGTTCAGTTGTAGCAATGGGTATTGTTGGCGAGCGTTTTTGGACTTTGCAAAAAAAGAAAATTCTACCGCCGGATTTACTTACTCAGGTATGGAAGCTATACCGTGAAAATAAACTCGATGAAGCCACGTTGCGTCATTTAAAAACCAGCTCACCTTTGGGCCGTATCCTGGCGGCGGGTATTGCCAATAGCCATCATGGCAGGAAAGTTATGAAGGACTGCATCGAAGAAACAGGCCGCAAGGTTGCGCATGATCTTGAGCGTTTTCTTAATGCGCTGGGTACTATTGCAGCGGTTGGACCATTGCTTGGTTTACTGGGTACAGTATTCGGCATGATTGAAATATTTTCTTCCCTCATGCAGCACGGTGCCGGAGATCCCAGTGTTTTGGCGGGGGGGATTTCGGTAGCATTAATTACAACGGCTGCTGGATTGACTGTCGCCATTCCCAGTTTGATTTTTCATCGTTATTTCGAAAGATTGGTGGATGATTACGTTGTAGGCATGGAAGAGGAAGCATTAAGACTGATGGATATATTGCATGGAGATCGTGAGGAAGCCTGATGAAATTTCAACGTAAAAAGAGGGAAAAGGTTGATATTACATTGATATCAATGATAGATGTGCTGTTTGTGTTGTTGCTATTTTTCATGGTTTCTACAACTTTTAATCGGATAACAGAGGTCAATATTAAGCTTCCTGAAGCAGATGGAGCAGATACTGAACAACATCCCAAAATGGTTACGTTGACTATTGATGCAGACGGTGTTTATTACCTGAATGGTGATGATGGCTTGCCCCATGAATTGGTTAATCAAAGTATAGACACGTTGAAACAGGAATTGCTGAAACTTGCAGCTCATGCAAAAGATCTACCTTTCGTGATCAAAGCCGATGGTAAGACACCGCACCAGGCCGTTATTACTGCGCTGACTATTGCTGGTCAAGTCGGGTTTAGTCACATCACTTTTCCATATCAACAGTCGAAGACTTAGCAATGAAAAAAACGCTGACGCGATGGGCAACAGATATCTGGTATAAAGACCCTTTTATCGGTGTGTGGCTGTCGCCATTGGGTTTTCTATTCAATGATGCGGTCAAGTTTAGAAAGTTCTTATATCGCCAGGGTGTGTTAAAAAAACATACCTTGCCTGTTCCGGTTATTGTGGTAGGAAATATTACGGTGGGCGGTACCGGTAAAACACCCTTAGTGATATGGTTAGCAGGGTTTCTTAAAGATTCTGGCTTCAAGCCAGGCATCATCAGTCGAGGTTACGGCGGTCAGGCTGAAACATGGCCGCAATGGGTTGCTGCTGACAGCGATGCCATAAATGTTGGTGATGAAGCCTTGTTAATAGCTAAACAAACAGCCTGCCCGATGGCTGTAGGACCGTTGCGGGTAGACGCTGCAAACGTGTTGCTCAAGCAAGCCGGTTGTGACGTTATTTTATCGGATGATGGTTTACAGCATTATGCCTTGAACAGGGACATTGAAATTGCAGTTATTGACGGCGAAAGACGTTTTGGTAATGGCTATTGTTTACCTGCCGGCCCCTTGCGCGAACCTATTGAAAGAATACATAGCGTTGATTTCGTCATCGTGAACGGTGAAAAGTCAGAAGAGGATGAGTTTTCCATGCAGCTTGTTGGTGATACGGCAGTTAATTTGGTTACCCGAGAGCAAAAATCTTTACAGGAATTCAACGCGGATAACTGCCATGCCTTAGCCGGTATAGGTAATCCTGACCGATTTTTTAAACTGCTTGAAGCGGCTGGACTGATCTGTACATGCCATAGTTTTCCCGATCATTATCAATTCCGGGTCCACGATATTGAGTTCGCAGATAATAAACCTGTACTAATGACAGAAAAGGATGCCGTAAAATGCACTGCATTTGCAGGGCTTCAACATTGGTATGTTCCAGTTAAAGCCGTTCCTGAACCCCTTTTTGCTGAACAATTATTAAACTTATTAAGAGAGAAGTATGATAGATAAAAAGTTACTTGATATTCTGGCTTGTCCAATATGCAAGAGTCCATTGCGCTATGATAAGACTAAGCAGGAGTTAATATGCAGAGCTGATCGGCTTGCTTTTCCTATTCGCGATGATATTCCTGTCATGCTTCAAGATGAAGCCCGTGAGTTAAGCAGTGAAGAAACTGACGTGTTATACCAATGAGTCTGCGTTTTAAGGTCGTCATCCCGGCACGATACGCTTCAACCAGACTGCCGGGAAAGCCGCTATTGACCATTGCCGGCAAGCCTATGATTGCCCATGTTTGTCAACGGGCGATGGAAGCGGATGCTGAAGAAATTTTTGTTGCAACCGATGATGAAAGGATATTTCAAACAGTTTGCGATTTGGGCATTAAAGCGGTGATGACGCGCCCTGATCATCAAAGCGGCACTGAAAGAATCGCCGAAGTCGCGCAGCAATGCGGTTGGGCAGGTAACGAAATCATCGTAAACCTGCAAGGTGATGAACCGCTTATTCCTCCGGCAACTATTCGTGAGGTCGCGTCAGCATTAGCTGGTCAGCAGCAGGCGGGTATAGCAACTCTGGCTGCCAGAATCATCGATGTAGAAGAGATATTTAATCCGAACTCAGTCAAGGTTGTATTGAATAAAGCCGGTTATGCTCTTTATTTTAGCCGTGCGCCAATTCCCTGGGAAAGAGATACGTTTGCCCAATCAGTTAGAAAGCCATCAGGTAAATTGCCTTATCTCCGGCATGTCGGTATGTATGCCTACACCGTGGATTTTTTGAACCGTTACTGGTCATGGGAAGCGTCGCCACTGGAGTCGGTTGAATCACTGGAGCAACTCAGAATACTGTGGTATGGCGAAGCAGTATTCGTGAAAATTGTAGATAAAACCCCGGAAGCGGGTGTGGATACCGAAGAAGACTTGCGGCGCGTGGAGCAAGTATTATCTTAGAATCGCTAAAAGCCCGAGTACTGATTTTAAAGTAGGCTATCATGCAATCAAATACTCGCTAATATTTGACAGAAGCTATTAACACCAGTAATTTAGACAATTTTTGTAACTTCTCATTTTTTGCTGGATTTATACCTTTAAGGTTTTAAAAACCTTTCAGGTTTTGTGAGAAGCTATGTTTTTTAATCTCATTCATATACGGGTTGCTCAAGAGCTTTTAATGGAAGAATTTCATAGAATAAGTCGTTTACCTCCCTACGTTTTTAACATTGTTAATGAGCTAAAAGCCAAAGCCCGTGCGGCGGGAGAGGATATTATTGATTTTGGCATGGGCAATCCCGATCAACCTACGCCAAAACATATCGTTGATAAAATGCTGGAAGCAACAAAGCGGCCTGATACGCATCGCTATTCCATGTCCAAAGGTATTCCCCGATTAAGAAAAGCCATCTGTAACTGGTATAAGGCCCGCTTTGATGTCGACCTGGACCCGGAAACGGAAGCAATTGTCACGATTGGCTCTAAAGAAGGGTTGGCGCATTTGGCGTTAGCCACTCTGGGGCCAGGTGATGTGGTGCTGGTGCCAAATCCGGCTTATCCAATACATCCTTATGGTGTGGTGATAGCCGGTGCGGATTTAAGGCATGTGCCAATGGTTCCAGGTGGCGATTTCTTTGATGAGTTGCAAAAAGCCATTATTGATTCATGGCCTAAACCGAAAATGCTGATCCTTAATTTTCCAGGCAATCCCACCAGTCAATGCGTGGAACTGGATTTTTTTGAAAAAATAATCGCCGTGGCCAAGGAACATAATATCTGGGTAGTACAGGATATTGCGTATGCCGATATTGTTTTTGACGGTTATAAAGCCCCATCGATTCTTCAGGTCAAAGGCGCGAAAGATATTGCGGTCGAATTTTTCTCCATGTCCAAAAGCTATAACATGCCGGGCTGGCGCGTGGGTTTTATGTGCGGTAACAAAGAACTGGTTTCTGCGTTGGCGCGAATTAAATCCTATCTTGATTATGGCACGTTTACACCGATTCAGATTGCTGCCATTGCTGCATTGGAGGGTCCGCAGGATTGTGTTGTGGAAATCGCCGAGATGTATAGAAAAAGACGTGATGTCCTGTGCGAGGGTTTAAACACCGCAGGATGGCCTGTTGAAAAACCGAAAGCCACGATGTTTGTCTGGGCGAAGATTCCCGAAGCTTATCAAGCCATGGGTTCGCTTGAGTTTTCCAAAAAATTACTGTTAGAAGCAAAAGTTGCTGTTGCCCCTGGCATTGGTTTTGGCCAATACGGAGACGATCATGTCAGGTTCGGATTGATTGAGAATGAACACCGAACGCGCCAGGCAGTACGCGGTATTCGCAATATGATGAAAAAAGACCGCCTTTTAGTGTGAGTGATGCCTAGGGCAGAGTTGGACACCCCGCACACTTGGAATGTGATAACGATTTTTTAACTGGAGCTCAATTTGAAACCGGTAAAAGTAGGTGTATTAGGATTAGGTACCGTCGGTGGCGGTACAGTTAATGTGTTAAAACGCAATGCAGCGGAAATTGCCCGCAGAGCAGGCAGAGAAATTATTATTTCGCGTGCCTCGGCAAAGCAGCTGGACAAAGAACGGATTTGCGATACCCAAGGTATCATTTTAACCACCGATCCTATGGACATTATCAACGATCCGGAAATCGAAATTGTTCTGGAATTGATCGGTGGCGCAGGGCCCGTTAAAGAAATGGTTTTAAAAGCCATAGAAAACGGCAAACACGTTGTCACTGCCAATAAATCCCTGATTGCGTTACACGGTAACGAGATTTTTGCCAAAGCCAGTGAAAAAGGCGTAATAGTTGCCTTTGAAGCCGCTGTTGCTGGCGGCATCCCGATTATCAAGGCCATACGCGAAGGTTTGAGCGGTAATCAAATACAATGGCTGGCGGGTATTATCAACGGCACAGGTAATTTCATTCTGACCGAAATGCGCGATAAAGGCCGTGATTTTGATGATGTCCTGGCTGAAGCACAAGCGTTGGGTTATGCTGAAGCAGATCCGACTTTTGATGTGGAGGGTATAGATGCCGGCCACAAATTAACCATTTTAGCCTCGATTGCATTCGGTATCCCGTTACAGTTTGACAAGATTTATACTGAAGGCATAACTCAAATAACCCGGCTCGATGTCGAGTATGCCGAACAGTTGGGTTATCGCATCAAACATTTGGGGATTGCCAGAAAAACACCCGAAGGCATTGAATTAAGAGTTCATCCAACCTTAATTCCCGAACGCAGACTGATTGCCAATGTCAACGGTGTAATGAATGCCATTGTGGTAAAAGGCGATGCCGTCGGTCCGACTCTTTATTACGGCGCCGGTGCGGGCGCGGAACCCACCGCCTCAGCCGTTGTTGCCGATGTTATTGATGTCGTCAGGGCCTTAACCAGCGACCCTGAAAACCGGGTTCCGCATTTGGCTTTCCAGGCAGATTCATTACATGATATCCCGGTTTTAACATCGGATCGCTTTATAACGGCGTATTATTTGCGCCTGACTGCAGAAGATAAACCGGGAGTATTAGCAGACGTAACCAGAATACTTGCCGAACATCACATCAGCATTGAAGCCATCATACAGAAAGAAGCGCCAGTTGATGAAACCGCCATACCGATTATTTTGCTGACGCAAATCACGCTGGAAAAAGAAATGAATGCTGCGATTGCTGAAATTGAAGCCTTAAAATCCGTTACCGGAAAAGTCAACCGCATCCGCCTTGAAACTTTAAAATAAATAAAAACATGTCTACACATAAACATTACACCGGGTTAATTGAGCGCTATAGAGACCGTCTTCCTGTTAGCGCAACCACTCGCATAATCAGCTTGAACGAAGGCAATACGCCCCTAATTCAATTGCAAAATATACCCCGATTGATTGGCAAGGACGTTGATATTTATGTCAAGTTTGAAGGCTTAAATCCAACCGGATCATTCAAAGACCGCGGCATGACCATGGCAGTTACCAAAGCGGTAGAAGAGGGCAGTCAGGCTATTATCTGTGCATCGACAGGCAATACTTCCGCCTCTGCCGCCGCTTACGCTGCACGCGCGGGCATTAAAGCCTTTGTTTTGATACCCGAAGGTAAAATTGCCCTGGGCAAACTGGCGCAAACCTTAATGTACGACGCTACCATCATTCAGATTAACGGCAACTTTGATCAAGGCATGGAACTGGTTAAAGAAGTTGCTGATCATGCTCCTGTCACCATCGTTAACTCCATTAATCCATTCAGAATTGATGGCCAAAAAACGGCTGCCTTTGAAATTGTTGACGATATGGGTTTTGCACCCGATTATCACTGTTTGCCTGTTGGCAATGCTGGCAATATCACCGCCTACTGGAAAGGCTATAAAGAATATGCCACTGATCGTGTGTGCGGTAATCGCCCCATCATGTGCGGCTATCAAGCCGCCGGAGCAGCACCTTTCGTAGCGGGCAAAATGATCGATAATCCCGAAACCATCGCCACGGCCATTCGCATCGGCCATCCGCAATCCTGGGATTTCGCCTGGGCCGCTCAAAAAGAGTCCGGCGGCTGGTTCGACAAATTTAACGATGAAGAGATTTTGGCGGCTCAAAAAATGCTGTCTCAAAATGAAGGCATATTTTGTGAACCGGCATCGGCGACTTCATTGGCCGGAGCAATGCGTGATATAGCCTCCGGCAAAATCCCTGAAGGCAGTAAAATAGTCTGTACCTTGACCGGTACCGGTTTAAAAGATCCGGATACGGCTATTAAACAATGCGAAGCAGCACATCCTGTTACTATTGACGCCAGTCTGGATGCAGTCAAGAGGGCGATTCTGGATTGCTTGTGATTGCTGGTTTGGCTCAGAATAAAATTTCTTCAGGAAACGGTAAATAACAAGGTTCGACCGGCCAGTAAACAGCTTTTAATTAGGGCAACTTTCTTTAGCCCTTTGAAGTTTTAAACGGCCAGGAGGGATTACACTGCGTATTTTTTGGTATTAGATTGACCTGAAATATGTAGTATGTAATCCCGTACTCTATATGCTACGGTCCAACTTTCGGTAATTAATTGCTTCACTCAAATGCTTGATTTCTATGTGGTCTGCCTTTGCCAAATCAGCAATAGTCAGCGCCAGTTTTAAAATCCGATGGTAAGCACGGTGTGATAGACCGAATTTGTCCATAGCCTGTTCTAAAAGCTGGTGGCTTTGTTCGGATAAAACGCACAGTTTTTTAACTTCCTTTGCTGTTAATTCCGAATTGGCCTTACCGCTACGCGTAACGGCGATGTGACGGGCGGTAACAACACGCGCTCTAATTGTGGCACTGCTTTCCTCGCCTTCTGGCGAACCTTTACGTAATACTTCAAGAGAAATTCTGGGCACTTCCAGATGCATATCAATGCGATCCAGCAAAGGCCCTGACACTCTTGCTCGATAACGTATGACTTGTTCCGATGTACAGCGACAACGCCCAGACGAATCACCCAAATAGCCGCAAGGGCAGGGGTTCATGGCGGCGATAAGTTGAAATCGTGCAGGAAAATCGACTTGCCGGGCAGCACGTGAAATAGTGATGTGCCCTGTTTCCAGCGGTTCGCGTAAGACTTCCAAAACTTTACGGTCAAATTCGGGTAGTTCATCGAGAAATAAGGTGCCGTTATGCGCGAGTGAAATTTCGCCCGGTCTGGGATTGCTGCCGCCACCGACCAGGGCTGCTGCCGAGGCGGTGTGATGCGGAGCGCGATAAGGTGGTTTTAGCCAGTTGGCGACATCCAGGCCTTGATCGCTAATCGATGCGATGGCTGCGGTTTCCTGAGCCTGCTGTTCTGTCAACAACGGCAGAATAGTAGGCAAACGTGAGGCAATCATGGATTTACCGGTGCCGGGAGGACCCAACATGATCAGGTTATGCGCACCGGCCGCAGCAATTTCAAAGGCTCTCTTAACGTGATATTGACCATGAACATCAGCAAAATCGAGATCACTAGTGGGTACGGGTTGTTCAGTTTGCTGAAATTCAGTTTGTATTTGCGACTGTCCGCTCAAATGAGCGCAGACCTCTAGCAGGTGCAGGGCTGGAATAATTTCAATACCCTTAACCAGGGCTGCTTCGGCGGTATTTTCCCTGGGCAGAATCAGTTTTCTTTGCTGGTTTCTGGACTGTATGGCGATAGGAAGAACGCCGCTGATGGGTCGCAATTCTCCACCCAGGGACAGTTCGCCGATACATTCGTAGTGCTTAAGATTGGTAGCCGGGATTTGACCGGATGCCGCCAAAATCCCCAAAGCGATAGCTAGATCAAATCGGCCACCTTCTTTTGGTAAATCTGCTGGTGCCAGATTGACGGTGATGCGCTGAGCAGGGAATTCAAATCGGGAATTTAATATTGCACCTCGTACACGATCTTTGCTTTCTTTGACCGCAGTTTCCGGCAAGCCGACAATATTAAGTGCAGGCAAGCCATTGGAAACATGAACTTCAACTGTTACCAGGGGAGCTTCTATGCCTGAACGGCCACGGCTATAGATAACCGCTAGGCCCATTGTATTTCTGAATGGTTATTGTATTTAAGCATTACCACTATAAATCCTTCGCATTACAATCATAAATGTCGGTTATGTCAGTTCTCAATAAATTCGATCATTGAAGGGTATTGACATCGCGAATGAAGCGTCTCTTCATATCCAAGTAGAAGCACCACTGCCTATAGGTTAAACGATTTGGTTCCTTCTCCCTCGAGGGAGAAGGTTAGGATGAGGGGGATTTTAAAGGCATATTTCATTTTTGATTCCTCTCACCCCGGCCCTCTCGGCAACTGCTCCTGCGTTGCACTACCTCCTGTATCCATGCAGTCGCCCCCAAGGAGAGGGAGTTTTCTTCCTTAACTTAATAGCAGTTAAACAGAAGTCTGGTAATGTTGAATTCTACATTTCAGCCTTGTTAAGAACATTCTGTTCCATTTCCGTAACGCGCTTTTCCAGGTCTTCCAGTTTTGAACGGGTTTTTGCTAAAACCATCTTTTGTACTTCAAATTCTTCACGGGTAACCAAATCCAGTTTACCTAATGCGCCCTGTAAAATGGCGTGGAAAGTTTTTTCCAGATCTTCTTTCAGGTTATTCAGGCCAGGGGGAATGGCGCTAGCCAAACGGTTGGCAATATCATCAATAGCTTTAGGATCAAACATTATGGAATCTCATAAACAAGGAAAAAGGAACTTAGTAACATGCATGAATTAACTTGAGTTTTATATCCCCTTTCCCCAACCATCTCCAGATTAGAGAAGGAGTAAGATGTTAAGGTTATTTAATACACGTAGCTCAGTTTAAATTATTATCTAAAGTGCTAGCATTTTTAGATTTAGAAAAAACCTAAAGGATTAATATCGTAACTTACCAGTATGTTTTTGGTTTGTTGGTAATGATCGAGCATCATTTTATGGGTTTCACGTCCGATACCGGATTTTTTATAGCCCCCGAATGCGGCATGAGCGGGATAGTGATGATAACAATTGGTCCATACACGCCCCGCTTGAATGCCTCGTCCCATACGGTATGCACGGTTCATGTCGCGTGTCCAGACGCCCGCGCCCAGGCCAAATTGCGTATCGTTGGCAATCTCCAGGGCTTCTGCTTCATCGGTAAACGTGGTTACAGAAATAACCGGGCCGAAAATTTCTTCCTGAAAGATACGCATTTTATTGCCGCCTTTCATGATGGTCGGTTCAATGTAATAGCCCTCGGAGAATTCAGCGTCCATAGATTGAATCCCGCCACCGGCTAACACTTCAGCGCCTTCCTCCTTGCCAATTTGAACATAGTTCAAAATCCTGTCAAATTGTTGCCTGGAGGCTTGGGCGCCGATCATCGTTTCGGTGTCCAACGGGTTGCCCCGTTTAATTTGTGTGGAGCGCGCAATGGCTTTAACGATAAATTTTTCATAGATGGATTCTTGCACCAGCAAGCGTGAGGGGCAGGTACACACTTCACCCTGATTTAAAAAAGCCATTACTGCGCCTTCCATACATTTGCTGACAAACGCATCCTCTTGGTCCAGGACATCCTCAAAGAATATGTTGGGCGATTTGCCGCCCAGCTCAACCGTGGAGGGAATGATGTTCTCCGCCGCACATTTGAGGATATGTGAACCGACAGGCGTTGAGCCGGTGAAAGCGATTTTGGCAATGCGGGTGCTGGTTGCCAAGGCTTGACCAGCTTCCGAGCCATAGCCGTTAACGATATTGACTACGCCTGCGGGCAATAACTCGCCAATTAACTCCATCAGCACCAGAATAGAAGCGGGCGTTTGCTCGGCAGGCTTCATAACTACACAATTACCAGCGGCCAATGCGGGAGCTAATTTCCAGCAAGCCATCAATAAAGGAAAATTCCACGGAATGATCTGCCCCACCACGCCGAGTGGCTCGTGGAAATGATAAGCTACCGTGTGTTCGTCAATTTCACCAATAGAGCCTTCCTGGGCACGAATACAGCCGGCGAAATAGCGGAAGTGATCGACTGCCAGCGGTACGTCTGCTGCCAGCGTTTCGCGTATGGCTTTGCCATTATCCCAGGTTTCAGCAACCGCTAAAATTTCAAGGTTGGCTTCGATACGGTCGGCGATTTTCAATAAAATATTCGAGCGGGCGGTAACTGAAGTTTTTCCCCAGGCGACTTTCGCGGCATGAGCCGCATCCAAAGCCAATTGAATGTCTTCGTCTGTTGAGCGAGGTATTTCGCAAAATGCTTTGCCGTTTACAGGGCTTAAATTCTCAAAGTACTGACCTTTAACTGGTGCAACCCAGTTACCGCCAATAAAATTGCCATAACGCGATTTAAAATTAACTTTGCTGCCAGGTTGGGTGGGGGCGATATAAAGCATTTCTCTCTCCAGACTATGACGTAAAACTTTGAGATTAATTTAAGATGTAAATAGTTCAGAGCTATTAACCAAATGCTTTTTTGAAAAACTCAGGCTGTGCTAAAGACGCTTTATGGATATCGACATTATAGTAAACCGTGTCAAATGGCTTGTTGGCCGAATCCTGCTCCCTGAATTTAGTTAAATCAGCCTTACTTGCAATCGTAGCGCTCCACCAGCCGGAAGGATAGATGCATTGCGGGAAAAACAAGGTCTGTAAATGGCTAAAGCCGGCACTATTCATTGAGTTACGCATTTCACCAATGAGCTTCATATGATATAACGCGGACTCGCTTTGTTGCACGACCATGCCGTTTTCTGAGAGGCAGTCAAAACAATCTCGATAAAATTCATCACTGAACAAGCCTTCAGCCGGACCTACCGGGTCGGTGCTGTCAACAATAATCAAATCTACTGAATCAGGCGCCGCATCCTTTACCCATTTGATGCCGTCGATAAATTTTAACTCGGCTCTGGGATCATTATTGGATTCGCACAACTCAGGAAAATAAATTTCCGCAAGACGCGTTACCCGCTCATCAATATCAATCTGCACAGCGTGTTCAACTGATGGATGCTTTAACACTTCTTTTAACGTGCCACAGTCACCGCCGCCGATAATCCAGACTCTTTTTGGATCAGGATGCGTGTACAAAGCCGGATGACTCATCATTTCGTGATAAAAAAAGTTATCGCGGGTTGATACCATCGTGCAACCGTCTATCACCATCAAGTTGCCGAATGTCTCGGTTTCATAAATTTCAAGGTGTTGAAATTCAGATTGCTCTTCGTGTACTTTTTGTTTGATTTTTAATGAGAAGGCCGATTCAGCCCCTGGGACTTGCTCGGTAAACCATTGAGATGGATTCATGTATGGATTCCTGGAAAATAAACGAATATATAAAGCGGGCATTATATTAGAATTTGGCATCTCACGGCATATTGGCGCTAATTAAAGTTGAATTTAAGCGGCATAGGTTAGGTAGCGGCTTCATCCCCAGCTTGTTTCTGCTGATGCTCGGATTATCGTTTCTCCCCAAGTTTATCTAAAAACCAAGACAAGCTTTCCGCGCAAAATGGATCGTAATTGTACTTTTTACAAAAATCCCAATAAACCGCAGCCATTTTAAGTAGGAATCTCTGGTATCGTCAGGAAATGATTTTCTAGTCAGCAATTTGTTAAATTTTTGCGATAAATCGACAGGTAGCAAGAACATATGGAGTTATCCTGATCCGTTTATCATGCATAAT
>CAYVFT010000060.1:0-21050 GCA_964450225.1 uncultured Crenothrix sp.
TCCGAAGCGTTGAGAAAGGCTTTATTTTAGCAGGGTTTTAAATTGGGAATTGCTGACAAAATTGTCGACATTTTTTATTCGGATATGGCGTTGTTGAATAAATCAGTTTTTCAGCATTCAAGTCGTTTATATGACATCATCTTGGATTCACTATTCCAACCGATTTCTCACCATGCCGTACAAACATAACGAGAGCCGTCGCCATAAAATAAAAAAATCTCGTTACAAAGTGACGAACTGGCACGATTACAACAATGGGTTACGGTCATGCACAATGCTATAAGCGCATTGTTGGCAACACCATGAAAGCGCATAGGTTGCCGCAACAAAAAACGGAAGCATGGATCAGTGCGTCTGCACTCAACAGAATGGCCAATCTGGGCATGCCGGTGTCCGTAAAAATCTAACTAACGCTAGAAATGGGGTGCTTTGTCCAAATTTTGATTTACTCAACAACGCCCCTTTATAGCCGGTTTTTTTTCCAGTCATTGCTGCCTAAAGCCTTTCGCTGAGCGGAGCCGAAGTGGACAACTTTGCTGGGCTCCTGGTTTCGTCTCCGCTCAGCAGGCGGTCGATTTGAATGCCATATCCTTATTTTCCAAAGAGAATTACATTATTTAAAACCATTGCGTTTAAGCTTTTCCAGCCTCCTGTTAAAATCTTTTCTATCGAATAGAAAATATAAAAACAGAAGAAAAAATGGCCATAATAAAAATGCCACTAATTTGAATGCGGTTCCAATTTCCATAATGATTTCCTCATTTTGTTGCGTTACCCGATGCCTCGGTCATTTTAAGTGCCGTTGGCCCGATCTACAAAGCTTAATAATATAACAATACTGTTTAAGAACTACATGACAACATTGAACAACCCGCCCGTTGTCGTGCCCAATCGGGGCGTTTTGCGGCAAATTCCTCCTTGCCGGGTTGTTCGGCATAGGGGTTGCGTAAAAGTTCCAGCAATTCATTAACCATGGAAAAATCGCCTTGTTCGGCTTTATCAATGGCGAGTTGAGCCAAGTAGTTTCGCAATACGTATTTTGGATTAACGGCATTCATTCGTTGTTGTCTGATGTTATCAGGTGTGCCGTCATTTTTCACACGGTTGATATAACGATCGAGCCAATGACATAAACGGGTTTTGTATTCAGGCGTTATTTGCTCTGTTACATAATAAGCCGGGGAGATACGCTTAAATATGTCTTCGCAATGAGATGCACCTGATTGACTTTCTGCGCTAGTGTCAGTCAAAGCCAACTGGCGATAAAAAATTGTCATGTCGGTTTCAACCAACTGCAATAGAGTCAACAATTCTGTACATAATGCCTCGTCCGCTGCCCGGTCAAAGGCATTCAGGCCGAGTTTGTCTGCCATCATCGATTCCCAGCCCTGTTCAAAGGTTTCCGTATATACAGCCAGAGCCTGTTGCAAAGGTTCTACCTGCTCAATAAGCGGATAAATGGCGTTAGCCAGTTGCCCCAGATTCCAGAAAGCGATTTGTGGCTGGTTGCCGAAGCGATAACGCCGCTCATCGGCATCGGTCGTATTGGGTGTCCAGTTGGGATCGTAATTTTCCAGCCAGCCGTAAGGACCGTAATCAATGGTAAGACCCAGTATCGACATATTATCGGTATTCATCACCCCATGCACGAAACCAACACGTTGCCAATGCACAATCATTTCCGCGGTTTTGCGGCATACTTCTGTAAACCAGGCGATATAAACAGATGGTGAAGGCTCGCCCAAATGCGGAAAATCGGTGCGTATTGTATAGTCAGCCAGTTTTTTCAATATATCAAGATCGCGGCGCGCCGTTAAAATTTGAAAGTTACCAAAGCGAGTAAACGAGGGAGCGACCCGGCAGACTATAGCACCCGGTTCGGCTTTGGGATTGCCGTTGTAAAACATATCTCGGATAACGGGTTCACCCGTTAGCATCAGGCTTAAGGCACGCGTGGTAGGTATTCCCAAGTGATACATGGCTTCGCTGCATAAAAATTCGCGCACCGATGAGCGTAATACCGCCAAACCGTCTGCTGTTCTGGAATAGGGTGTTGGCCCTGCGCCTTTAAGCTGTAAAGCCCATCTTTCACCTTTACGATTGATCACCTCGCCAAGATTAATCGCGCGACCATCCCCGAGTTGACCAGCCCAGTTACCAAACTGATGGCCGCCATAACAGGTCGCGTAAGGTTCCATACCTCCTGCCAGACGGTTGCCGGCAAATACCTGGATAAAATTATCAGATTCACACAAGTCTGTGGACAAATCCAGTAGCTCCGCAACTTCTTTGGAGTAAGCAACCATTTGCGGTTTTGCAACCGGCGTTGGCAATACCCGAGAATAACAAGCACCGATAACCTGACGGCGTCTGTTGACGGTTTGGGCATCTGCGGGTAGCTTGCGGATGAAACAGTTATCGAAGATTAACTCATCGAGATTGGCGATTTTCACTTGGGAATCCATGGGCAGTATGTTGTACGCGTTCTTATAGTTGACAATTAACCTGAAACACCGTTCAACAAAGAATGGCTACAGATTAACATAAACTCACAAAATCCATTGATTGTCTCACAACCCTCCTGATTTATATTCAATACTGTTTCTATCGCGATATCAGAATACTCCTGCGGACGACCTCGGGCTCCCGTCTTGGCTGGATGCCACTCGACTATCGTCTCTTCAGTAAACCAGATCGTAAAGTCGCCACATTGCCGTAATCCATTTTCGTAGTCATGTCAATTCGTCACTTTGTATCAACAACGCCCTATAGAGGCCCCTCTCCGCCTATTAGTCAGCACCGCTACTTTCATAAACTCTACGCACTGAATATCGAACTGCCGGATCTGCATCACCCCGACAAAACCCCGCTTGGAAAAGCAATGGCGGGGCATATTATTGGCCAGGCAGAACTGATAGGGACATATCAAAAAAGTAGCTTTCATTGCTGATGAGTTATTGTCCAAGTAGCACATAATTAACAGCTGTCATAACTCAAAAAAGTTAATAGCGCCAATTAAGGGTGTGCGTGGGTTTAATGACAATTTTACGGGGATTTTTTCGAGCAAGGAGATAAAGCGGCCCTTAGCTTTAAATGCGCGCATAAAGTTACCATCCAGCATAGCGGGTAAAATTTTCGCGCCTATGCCCCCGCCGATATAAATACCACCCGTGGCAAGCGACTTTAATGCCAGATTGCCTGTTTCAGCCCCGTAGAGTTCAACAAAAAGTCTTACTGCCTCAGCGCATAATGGATCTTCACCAGCAACACCCAATCGGGAAATGACGGCATTCCGGTCAATACCGCTATTGATATCGGGAACAACCGGACAAGACGGCGCAAATCCCTGGTCACAGAGGAAATCATACAGGTGGCTGAATCCGATACCCGATAGGATACGCTCGCAACTGACATGGTCAGGGTATATTTTTCTAAGATAAGCCAATAGCAGATCCTGTTGGGCATTTATAGGAGCAAAATCACTGTGACCGCCTTCGGTAGCCATAGGATGGTGTTTGCTGCCATCCCAATAGAGGATGGCTTCGCCCAAGCCTGTACCCGCCGCTATAACCGCGATATTACCCGCTTGAGTTTGTGAATTTGGATTTAACTCGACCAGATCGTCTTCGGGCAGATACAACATGCCCAACGCCATGGCTTCCAGATCATTCAGGAGTTTTACTTTGGAGGTATTGAGTTTTGTTTTCAGTTCTTCAGCGTCCAGCACCCAGGGCAAATTCGTAGTATGGCAACGTTGGTTGACGACCGGGCCGGCAACACCAAAACACGCCGATTTGATATTGACGCCAGCGGGTAAAAAAGCCGTCAAAATATCGTCAAATTCCGGGAACTGTTGGCTTGAATAAGTTTGTTCCTGAAGGCAGTTCAATGAGCCGCTGGCATCTCTGGTCATAATAGAGAGTACCGTTTTTGTTCCACCTATGTCGCCTGCTAGTATCACTGTAAGCCCTCCTTTTTTAATTATTATTGAGTAGATGTATTAAAGCATCCAGGATGCCATTGGCAACTTTATGAGGGGGTAATCGATAAAATGCCTGCCATGCTAATGATACACACTCTTCGTAATTTTCCTTACTTTCGGGATGAGATTGTGACCAGGTATTTCTCACAGCATGATTAATAATAGTATCTGTTATTAATGTATCATCAATATGTAATGTTGAATTTTCACGAAAAATAGACGCGATTGCTTTGAGAGCTTCCACCGTTAGCTGGCGATAGACCGGGGCCTGAATTTTGTTTAGCAAATGATTGACATGTAACTTGAAACTTTGTTCACCAGCCGTCATCTGTGAAAGTGTGTTCTCACTATCCAGCCGGTTTTTGCTATCGAGTTTTTCTCCTATCATTAACCCTCTGCAATGATGCAGTGTGTCCCAGACACTGGCAAAAAATGCATTATTTTCTCTGCCTACACTACCCTGCTGTTCGCGCCACTCGTACCAGCCGTCAATTTCTCCATCGATTTTTGGATTCATGTTTTTTGAGAAACGCGCTCTGGTTAATTCACAGCAATCACTGTCGTAGTGCAGCATTTCAGCCAGATCCAGCTGATCTTCTGTATTGCTATAGTCTTCCAGAGTTTCCTTCAGTTTTCCGAACAATTGATAAGGGGATAAAGAAAGAATTTCGATAAAAGCCTGATCCGGTGAATTGTATCCTGATTCCCTTTGATGTCTGACGATAATCAATTGCAGAATATGCCCCACGCGCACCGTGTGCATATCGGTAAACAATTCCGGATTGGATTTGATCAACATGCCCAAATAAAGGATCAATTCCTGAATAATAATGTGTTCGCTGGCATCATTGTTATAGGCACGGATAGTTTGCAAAATTTCCGAAGAATCGGCGGGGCGAGTCAAGGTTGCCCTGCCGCTGTAGGCGCGGCCTAATGTTAATGCATGTTGCCGACCCAATATATCGGTTGCCGCCTGTTCCAGATTTATATCGTATTTACCCAGTAAACCGGCACAGCGCCTGACAATATACCAGGCATGTTGATCGCCGGCACGCTCATAGATTTCTTCCAGCAAGTCACAAACACGACCGGGAGTGCTATCCGTTGCTGATAATCCGGTATCGTAATCCAGGCCATGACGAAGGCTTAGTAAACTTAATGCTTCAAGTTGCGCATAAAGATTAGCGTTGGTCTTTAGTTGGTCGATGAGTTGCTCATCCGGACTGATTTCCCATTCCGTCAAAGTGTATGTATCCAATGGCGACGGCGGATCGGTATTTAATGGCAATACCTGAAAAAAGGGCCGCTCTTTTTCCTCCCAGGTAGCTTTAGAGAACTGAAAATCATGCAAATAATCAATTTTTTCATGACTTGAAGTTGCTGCGAATTCCAACAGCGTTCCAAGTCGTAAGGACATACCTTGAGTAAAACCTTGTTGCAGTTCTTTGATAAATTCGATGAGAATTTCACGATGATGGCTACCCAACATATTATGTTTTATGGTCATAACAACCAGCGGGTTTCCCGGTCTATCCCAATGTTTATAGATATACGATAATTCCAGGCGTAAACGCTGAATGAGTAAACGGTTGTCCATCGCCAGGTAAAAACCTTTTTGATTAAGGCACTGGGGTAAAAAAAGCAGACACTCACCTGCCAGTACATATATCTTGGATGTTGCCAGTGTCCGCAACTGCCTCAAAGGCCTGCCAGTCAGGCCAATGCGGTCATTTCTGCCTACATGCGTGTACGCCTCGGCCAGTTCACTGGCCTCCCTGATCTGAATAGGAGCGATTTCAGCAAGTGTTTGAGTGCGAATTCCGTATGCCATCAAGCCATTCTGTACGGCTTCGTCCTGAGCAAGTAACTGGATTTGCAGATTGCAATCCTGGTTTTGTTTAACAACTTTATGTCGTCCTAATGGATCTACGTCATCAATTTCAAGCAAGCCATCCTGAATAAGACCTCCCAGCATGAAAAGACTTTGTGCCCAAACCAGGGGAATGTTTTCATTCGGAACACGTTCCTGGGTGCGTGGGTTAGCTTTTTCGGCAGCAATTAAATCTTTTGGCACTACATACAGTTCCGGTAATAATTGCTGGCCATTTTGTTCAACGAGCAAACTTTCCAGCTTATCACGATAACGCTTGGCGGTTTTGTTATCGCCTGTAAAGAGGTTGTTAAGCAGTAAATAGGTAAAAAACAAAGGCCATTCACATTCAATATCCATGAATTGTTTTAATTCATGCGGATCATAATATTGGCGGTGACCATCTTCGATTACTGTTTGGTGACCGTCCAGCAAGAAACGTTTGCAGCCATACCGACCTTCCAGTTTTTCGCAAATAACAGCTTCGGTTTTTGCTCGGATTATTTGGTTGTCGACCGCGAAAGCGGGGAAACCGGTAATACTGAGAACGGCTGCATCCGCCTCCTTAGAAATAGATTCTCTGGGTAAAAGTGATTCCAGCGTAATCCGGGTCCGGGCGATGTCGTCACTGATAACGTGAACAACAGACGCTTGTCCGCCATCCTTGCCAAATAGATTAAAACCGGACAGTGCCTCCAGCGCTGCTTTTGCCATGCCGATGGAGCTGGCATTTAACTCGGCGATACCATGATTAATTTTGTGGCCGCGCTCCCAAATACCGTAGTCGGGTGTACGGTAAGTCCGACTGATGTAGTGAACCAGGTTTTGCACAAAATTGACTTCATCAATGGTAAAGACAATACGTAAGCCGGATGCCGTCATTTGTACCAGCATTAACAGAAATAAAGAGGTTGCATCCAGTTGCAAATGTCCCCATTCATGATCTGCGACGACACAAGCCCCTGTTTTTGTGTCGTATTTGGCATGTAATGCATCCATTGGATTTTGGAATTGCTTGAATTTCTCAACTTTTGGCGCCTGCCGCATCATTGCCGTTAACAACCCTCTCATTAACTTAACAACACTCTGCTCCAGAATGTAGGTTCGCCCCTGTTTTTCTTCAACGCGCCGGTAAGCCAGTGCCAAACCCCACGCCGCAAGAATACTGTAGACATTATCTCTTACCCAGGCATCCGTATAATTGCCATGAACATTAACCGCCGTACTGGCAGGCAGTAAACCACTCACCCAATCCTGTCTGTTAAGAATGATGTCTTGTACCTGCTGGTAATAAGTGTCAAGTTTGTCGTGCGAATCATTCAGCTTCATGGTGTGAAATGCATCGATCTTCTAGTGAAAACTTTTTATTCATAAAAAGAATTTTAAGCAGATGTTGTGCCAGAATCCATATTAACCAAATTTACAGCTTGATTCTGACTGACTTGGAATTGGCTGATTAAGAGCGACGCCCTATATTTCAACGTTTATTTGCTAATCAGGATATTAATATCAATATGACGGAAGGCTGGTTTCAATTACAAAAACAGATGCTTTTCTGATAGCGATAAAACCATACTATGATTTGCACCAAATTGATCTCATGCTGGATTTATCGCACTGATAAAGTGCTATTTTTAATGTTTGCTACCATAGATTTAAGCCCCGAAAAAACAAAAATCGAATCATACACAATGGTATCGATTTAAAAGCGAGTAATTACAGTTTACTTACCAGCACACATCATCTCTATGTTCAGATTTTGAATGCTTTTATTCGCCTATTCCTTTAAACTGGCATTAAATTCAGGTGACAATCTGTAAACCCTGATACTTTTAATTTACCCTTTGCTATTCCCATCTTAAATTTAGCGGACTTTTCCAATGAAACAACTTACGACCGAAGGACAGCAAATAATCGATAATATTGCACAACGCTATAACTTTAGTCCTGATGCCGTATTCAGCATGTTGCAGTCGGTTATCAATGGCAACGGCTCCATGGCACAGTTTAATCATCCTGAATTTGGCGGTTCCGGCCAATGGATGAGAGGCGGCATGATTATGTTAGGCGATATGTTCAATAATGGCTTAAAAAACAGTGTAGGTGGTCTGTGTCAGGAACTCTCCAATCTGATTGCCAGTCAACCGGGCCTCATCCAAAGCGGCAGCTTTCAGTCACAGCACCAAGGCACTCAGCAACAAAGTAATTACGGAGGTAATCAACAGCAACAAAATAGTACCGGACCAGTGGGGCCTGTCAGCTTGTTTGTACCTCCGCCTGACGGAAGTTCTGGAAACTGGTGGCCCGCTGGCCTGCAATTCCCCACCAGTACAGGTTCGCAAAATAACATGCGTTATGCCTATTTTGCCACCATTCGGAGGCTGGCAATTGAAGCAAATGGGCATGTTACCCTTTACGACACACTGGATCATCAGATTGGCGGCTTCTCTCAGCAACAATCGGTAGGCAGTTCGATTACTTTTACCAGTCAATACGGTTTGGTGGATGTCAAAACGCTACCCGTTATTTCTATCGATAATGTGCCCGTACAAAAGCAGGATCAATCTCAACCCGTGCCTTCCTTTCAACCACGACCAGATAACACACAGTTTACCAATCAGGAAGCGGATATTTTCACTGCTATCGAGAAATTGGCCAATTTGAAAGATAAAGGCATATTGACGGACGCTGAGTACAGTGCAAAAAAGGCTGAGCTGTTAGCCAGGCTATAACATATACGCTTTGAAGACTATGAAATGAGCCAAGTTTTAATTTGACCCTTTCCACTTCTGTTTTCTTGCAATTTTCTTCGCCGCTTTCTCTTCACGAATGACAGACAGCTCAATCAGTTCCTGTTCCATCATGGCAGGAGTTTCAAGACTGATTCTGCCAATCATGCCCGAGCGGAATTCAGCCAACAGAATTTTAGAGACTTTATCCATATCAACACGTCCACCTGAACGCAAGCAGCCGCGAGTTTTACCAATCGCTTCCATGAGTTGTTGTTCAGTTTCTGGTAGTTGTTCCAGTTGAAAGCGGCTTTTCAGGTAATCAGGGTATTGCTTTAACAGGTATTCAGCAGCAAAAAAAGCAATATAGTCATGATTGATGGCAGTATCTTTGATAGCTCCGGTGGTGGCCAACCGGTAGCCGCTATTTTTATTTTCGACGTTTGGCCATAATAATCCGGGGGTGTCCAACAAAACAATGCCATTACCTATCGCAATACGTTGTTGCGTTTTAGTGATGGCTGGCTCGTTGCCCGTTTTGGCAATCGTTCTGCCTGCTAATATATTGATGAGTGTTGATTTCCCAACATTGGGTATACCCATGATCAGGGTGTTAATAAGCCTGGAGCCAGGCGCCTTAGCAGGCAGCATTTTATGGCACAGATCCGGCAATTGCCGGATTTTTTCCGGATGCTCGATGGTCACAGCCAAGGTTTTTACGCCTTGTTCCTGCTCCAGGTAAATTTGCCATTGCTGAGTGATCTCTGGATCGGCAAGATCACTTTTGCTGAGTATTTTGATGCAGGGTTTGTCGCCACGCAGGGTTGCAAGCATCGGGTTTTGACTGCTGAATGGGATACGCGCATCCAGAATTTCAATAATTAAATCTACCTGGGGCAGGATTTCCTTGATCTCTTTGCTGGCCTTGTGCATATGACCGGGGTACCACTGAATGAGCATAATTTTGTATTAGATTAATGACTATTTTTTGTTAAAAAACTTCTGATCGATTACATTAGCCAACACAATATCAGATTGCGGCTTTAAAAAGCAGGAAAATCATTAGTTATGAATGATATAACAGTAACAAGCAGTTTTTATGCCTATTTATCCAGATTAAGATGGATTAAACGCTGGGGACTCAAGCGTAATGCTCATGAAGAAAACGTCATGGAGCATAGCTGGGAAGTGTCCGTTATTGCTCATACCCTGGCCTTGATCAAGAACCGTTATTATGGAGGCAATGTTGACGCCAACGCTATCGCCACGGCTGCGTTATATCACGATATAACTGAAGTCATTACCGGTGATTTGCCTACGCCTATCAAATATCACTCAAAAGAAATCAATACTGCTTATAAACAGATCGAAAAACAGGCTGAAATAGAGTTACTGAATCTGTTACCCTCAGAACTGCGTACTGATTTTGAGACACTTATTCATCACGACAAAATGCCGGAAGCGCATGTAAGAATCATAAAGTCAGCCGATAAAATATCAGCTTACCTAAAATGTCAGGCTGAGTTAAAGGCAGGCAATACAGAATTTGAAACCGCTGCCGAACAACTGGCCCGAGCCATCGGCGAATCTGAACAACCGGAAGTAATATTTTTTATGCGGGCTTTTGTACCCAGCTGCGGATTGACACTGGATGGCTTGATGAAAACGAATTGAGTTGAAATACTTTTGCTTTAATGAGTGATGCCGACCCGCTTAAGCGGTAATCCTCAAACTTTGCACAACCCGCGCGCATAAGCGTCCAGGGCATCAATAATATCCCCATTAATACTTTTGCTCATTCGTAACTCTTGTAATCGAGTAAAAAAGGCATCTAGTGTAATTGTGGCGCCTGCTTGACGCCCCGTTAACCGTTTCATACAAAATTCTTTCCATCTTGTCAGTTCCTCAATATTCAATGTTTCCGAATAATTTCGCGCTCTATACCTAAATAGCATTTCAGGCAGGCGAGGATCAGTAAAACTGAATTTAGATTTGGCTAACTGTTCTGGAGACGTGACTCTGATTTTTACCATTTTCTGTTTATCTGCTTCAGAAAAAAAACCACCACTGTAAATAGCCAGATCCGGATCTGAATCCTGTTCGGAATATGCGTGACCACTAAAAACGGCTGCCAACTTTTCAGCCAACCCCGCTACAGCTTTAATTTTGTCAATATCCATCTTACACGAAACCAAATCAATATTCAGTCTTAGTGCATCATCAGGTTTGATAACAGACACGGGAGTTAATACGGGGCATTTGTTAATATGCACAGTTTTTAACGGTATTCTTGTTACACCTTCGGGTAAATCATCCGTGGCAGTAAAGATTCTTTGCTGTATGTCTTCTACTGATAAGGACAGCATAGGCTCAGGATCAATAGACAGATCATAAACAATTACGCCATTAGTATTGGTCGGATGTTTACAAATGGGTAATACAATGGCCATACAGTTATTTACAGCAGCGTATTTACCGGAAATATGCACTACGGGTTTATAACTGCCAAGCTGGAGCAACTCCAAAACTTTAGCTTTAACGCGATGTTGCAAAAGAAATTGAAAAAGCTTCGGCTGTGCTTGCTTGACTAACCTGGCTATGCCAATCGTGGCATAAACATCTGACAACGCGTCGTGCGCAGATTCATGAGTAATGCAGTTAGCGATCGTTAATTGATCCAGTCTTAAACTGGGTCTGCCTTCTTCATTGACAGGCCACTGTATGCCTTCAGGTCGCAGAGCTCTTGCGGCCCTAACAACATCGATGATGTCCCAACGGGAATTGCCGTTTTGCCATTCGCGTGCGTAGGGATCATAAAAATTACGATACAAACAATTACGGGTGACTTCATCGTCAAAACGAAGATTGTTATAACCCAGTGTGCAAGTGTTTGGCTGAGCGAGCTGTTGGTGTATCCGGCCAATAAATTCAGCTTCGCAAACACCCTTTTGTTCAGCCAACTGAGGCGTAATACCTGTAATTAGACAGGAATCTGGATTAGGAAGACAATCTGGCGCTGGTTTGCAATAAATGACAAGTGGATCATCGACGATATTAAAATCGTTATCTGTGCGAAGGCCGGCAAATTGTACCGGCCTGTCTCTCTGAGGATCAGTTCCGAAGGTTTCGTAGTCATGCCAATAGAAAGTTTGTGTGCCATGACTACGTTGTGGCATCTTGTTAAATGGCAACTAAAGCTTTTAAAACATCAACGCGACTTATGACGCCAACGAATTCGTTATCTTGAAATACCGGAAAACTTCTGATTGGAGACGTCTGAAAATTTTCGGCCAGATCTACGATACTGGAGTTGGCGTCGACGCTGATAGTATCAGTAGTCATGTAGTCACCAACTTTCCCACTCATCCCTTGATTGTAGACACTTTCCAAGAACACTTTGATGCCGTCTTTTTCAGAGAACATACCAATTAACTGACCTTTTGAATCAACAACTGGAGCGCTGGTGATTTTATGATCTAACAATTTCTTGATGGCATCGATCACATCTGTGTCTCTCGTCAAAGTGATTAATCTTTTAGCCATATAATCAGCTACAGTAATTTTTGCCAGCATAATAAATTCCTCGTGGTTGTTTATTTTTATTATCAGTGATCAGTTTTGCAAATCATCCCTGAGTAAAATGGGCTTCTGCTTCCATTTTCTTTCTTTTGTCACACTTTTCTACGCAAACACATTCTGCTTTATTCATTCCACCTCCGCATGAACCTTTAATAGCGCGTCTGCCAAAAACAACCCCTATTGCCATAATCGCAATCACAATTAACATAACCACAAAAGTTATTAAAAAATAAGTCATAATATCACCTCGTAAAGTCAGCAAAGGTTGATGTGATTTTTATATCAAAACCTTTAGCAGTTTGTGTACATAAAAAAACTCGGGTTTATGATTATGCCCGACCAAACTATAAGCATCATTCGAGCTGCATACTCTAATCCCCTGGTACCAGCGCAATCTCTTTCATTGTTGTCGAGTTCAATAATGCAAGGCTCATTTTCAATGCTTTTCTCTCCCACTCTCTATTTCCACCCTAATAAACATTTATTAGGTTGTGTTTCATTTTTAGACGATCAATCTACCTGTTCCCCGGTAGTTTTTGACTATTACTAATAAATATCAACACAGGAGCCGACAACTGTTATTAAAAGAGGGGATGAGTTATTTTTATAAGTTAGACGATTATAACCAATTTGGTTCACTTGGTACTGTATTAACTTTTCAACAGTACCAAAAATAATCGTAAGATGTGAACAACATTGCAAACTACCGAACCAAACATCAAATATCCGCTAGCGTTTTTTATTCATTTTCTGGACGTCTTTAAAGACTTCAAGAAATTCATTAAAAACTTTATAGGTAAACTGATAGATTTAGGATAAATCCTAATCGTTTTGACAGGCGTCAATCTGCCCATTGATTTTAAAGTTGAAATATTTATATTTTTTATGCGGCAATCGATGTTAAAAAGCTAACTATTCCAAGTCGTTCAAATACATATCTTCAATTAATTTTCGTTCTGCTCTAGTAAGAAAAATCCGTGCATTTTTTTTCTCAGAACGACTTGATTCAGAATTTTGTTGTTGACGACGATCAGGTATACGCCGCTTATCGTTGCGCCTGTCAGCTATACGCCGATTAAACTTTGGAAAATCCACATGGTTTTTTTCTACATATTCTAACCATTCAGGCGAGCCAAATGCGTATGTAATTTTTCGTCGGTCGGTTATGCGTTGTGTTACTGACGACCTTCGCAGACTTTTCCTCAAATCAATTATATTCATTTTTTATCCCCAGACTCTAAATTTGTCGATTAATTTACATAATCCGAAAGATGATAGAAGATGTTTTCACAAATTACAAATTACATGAATATAAAAGAAGCCAGGTAAATTGCGCCCGTCGTGATTACTATCCATTTGATTTTGTCGATTAAAGACAAATCCTCCCAAAAAAGGGTAGCGCGGGTTTTGTATAGCGACCATGCTTCAGGTAAAGTTACTTTTAACCGGACAAAAAAGCGCCACAACATTCGCGATAGATAATAAAGCGGGAGAACAGCGATGCCCACCATCAAATAGAAGACAATGGTTTGAGTTTCGTGAAGTTCAGTGTGTAATGAATGTTCGACGATTTTATCGAGTAGAGACTCAATCCCCTCGAATGAGATAAACAATAATTCGAAGAAGAAATGAACTAATTCAAACGATAATCCCATAACAACATCGGGCATTGTTAACATTATAACAATGCCGATCAAAGCCAAGCCGTAGAGAACGTTTCGATAAGCGGGTGAAATCATTCGTGTCATCCTTCTAGCGATTTGGAAAGGACAAGACTACAAAGCATAAGCCTTATTTTTTATCTTTTAACCTACCCAAACCCTGGCATTTCTAAACATTCGCATCCAAGCGCCATACTCGCCCCAGTCATCAGGATGCCATGAATTTTGCAAGGTTCTAAAACAGCGTTCAGGGTGAGGCATCATAATAGTAAAGCGTCCATCGCTTGTGGTTGAGCCGGTAATACCAAAAGGCGAACCATTGGGGTTGGCTGGAAAATCCATAGTTAAAGCGCCGTAGTTGTCGACATAACACAAAGCGACGGATTGCGCGTCAAAAGCAGTCTGAGGGTCGAAAGCAAACTCTGCACGGCCTTCGCCATGGGCAACTGAAACCGGCATTCTGGAACCTTCCATGCCTGCGAACAAAATGGAGGGTGATTTTTGTATTTCTACCATTGCGACCCGGGCTTCAAATTGTTCTGAGGAGTTACGCATAAAGCGCGGCCAATGTTCTGACCCCGGAATGATTTCCTTTAAACCTGACATCATCTGGCAACCGTTACAAACACCCAAACCGAAGGTATCTGAGCGTTGAAAAAACGCCGCAAATTCACCCCGGGCGCGTGGATTAAAAAGAATGGATTTAGCCCAGCCGCCACCCGCGCCCAGTACATCGCCGTAAGAAAAACCGCCGCAGGCAACTAACCCGGTAAAATCCCGCAAACTTATCCGCCCATGAATAATATCGGTCATGTGCACATCGACACTGGTAAAGCCGGCACGATCAAACGCCGCCGCCATTTCTACATGACCATTCACGCCTTGCTCACGCAAGATAGCCACTTTGGGTCTGGGTGCTGACACAAATGATGCAGTCACATCCTCATTAATATCAAAAGTTAAGGATGCATGTAAACCCGGATCGTTATCGTCGACGATACGCTCAAACTGTTGCCTGGCGCAATCGGGGTTATCACGCAAAGCCTGCATTCTGTAGCTGACTTCAGACCAGATGGTTTGCAATTCGGCGCGGCTTGCGGAATAAAAAAGATCATTTTCAAAGCTAATGTTTAGGCGGGGTTCCTTCAGAACTTTGCCTATGCTGTAAGTGCAGTCTTTCAAACCCGATTTATTCAATAAACCAATAACATGATCAAAATCACTGGCACGAATTTGCAAAACAGCACCCAGCTCTTCATTAAACAATGCAGACAAGGGATCATCGCCCAAGTTATCGAGTGATAACGAAACGCCCAATCTGCTGGCAAACATCATTTCAGAAATGGTGGCTAATAAGCCGCCGTCAGAACGGTCATGATAGGCAAGCAACTTGCCTTGGCTATTAAGTGCTTGAATGGCATTAAAGAATATTTTTAACAATTCCGGATCGTCTAAATCGGGGCAATCATCGTCATCACCCATTTGATTGTATACCTGTGCCAACACCGAACCGCCCAAGCGAGCCAGTCCCAAGTCAACCATGACTAATAAACTATCTTCATTATCCAGCCATTTTAATTGAGGGGTCAGGGTTTTGCTGACATCAACCACGGGCGCAAACGCGGTAACAATCAACGACAACGGCGCCGTCATGATTTTTTCACCCGCGTTATCTTTCCAAACGGTTTTCATCGAAAGTGAATCCTTGCCTACGGGTATGGCAATACCGAGTTCCGGACATAACTCCATACCGACCGCTTTTACAGTATCAAATAACGCCGCATCCTCACCTTCGAAACCCGCCGCTGCCATCCAGTTCGCGGATATTTTAATTTTACTTAGTGATTCAATGCGGGCTGCCGCCAGATTGGTTAAGGCTTCGCCTATCGCCATACGACCCGAAGCTGGAGCATTAATAACAGCAATCGGCGACCTCTCACCCATTGCCATGGCCTCACCTGTGAAGGCGTAAAAGCCCGATGCGGTCACCGCGACATCGGCTACGGGTACTTGCCAAGGACCGACCATTTGATCGCGAGCGACCAGCCCTGTTATCGAACGGTCACCGATATGAATCAGAAAACTTTTATCGGCGACTGCGGGAAAAGACAATACACGTTTTACGGCTTCTTTTATATCAATGCCGCTAAAGTCCAATGCTTTTGTATCTGGCTGTATATGCTTGACATTCCGGCGCATTTTCGGCGGTTTACCAAACAACACTGACATGGGAATATCAACCGGCTTATCGCCCAATAAGGCGTCATTGAGCAATAGATGTTCTTGCTCTGTGGCTTCGCCTATGACAGCATATAAACAATGTTCCCGTTCACAAAAAGAGCTAAACAGCTCCAGCGATTCCGGCTTGATAGCAACCACATAACGCTCTTGCGCTTCATTGCACCAGATTTGCATCGGCGACATGCCTATGTCGGCATTGTGTACATTCCGCAATTCAAAGCGTCCGCCGCGTTCGCAGTCATGGATAATTTCCGGCACAGCATTGGATAAGCCGCCGGCGCCAATATCATGTATTGAGATAATCGGCGTATCGTTACCCAGAGAATTGCAATGGTTGATGACCTCCTGACAGCGTCGTTCCATTTCAGGATTTTCGCGTTGTACCGAGGCAAAATCCAGCACCTCGGAACCGGCTCCTGAGTCCTGTGATGAAGCCGCTCCTCCGCCCAAACCGATGAGCATGGCCGGGCCGCCTAATATGATAATCAATGAGCCGGCTGGAATGGGGTGTTTGTCGATCAGCATCGGACGGATGTTACCCATACCGCCTGCAATCATGATGGGTTTGTGATAACCCTTAAATTCATCGCCAGTACTGCCGGGGGCGGGTTGCTCAAAGCTACGGAAATAGCCCGCCAGATTAGGCCTGCCAAATTCATTATTAAAGGCGGCGCCACCCAGAGGACCTTCCAGCATAATATCTAATGCCGAAGCAATACGGTCCGGTTTGCCATAATCATGTTCCCAGGGTTGAGAAAATCCGGGGATTTTCAAATGCGACACGGAAAATCCGGTTAAACCAGCTTTGGTTTGAGAGCCACGCCCGGTTGCGCCTTCATCGCGAATTTCACCACCCGAACCGGTAGCGGCTCCCGGATAAGGAGAAATGGCGGTAGGGTGATTATGGGTTTCAACTTTCATTAGCAAATGCGCTTCTTCTTCGACATAGCCATATTCATGGGTTAGGGCATTGCGAATAAAAACCTGTGCTTTTGAGCCTATTGCTACAGAAGCGTTATCACTATAGGCAGATAAGATCCCTTCCGGACTTTTATCTGCGGTATTACGTATCATGCCAAATAAAGATTTGGCTTGATCTACGCCATCAATCGTCCAGTCGGCATTGAAAATCTTGTGCCGGCAATGTTCGGAATTGGCTTGAGCAAACATCATCAGCTCAACATCCGTCGGATTTCTGCCGAGATTTTGAAAGCTGGCAGTCAAATAATCAATTTCATCATCTGATAATGCCATGCCCAGTTGTAAATTCGCCTGAACCAGCGCATCACGACCTTGTTCGATTATAGCCACGTTGAGTAATGGTTTAGGTTGGTGTTGGGCAAATAAATCCGGCTCTATATTGTCGTATAGAACCGCTTGGGTCATGCGGTCGTGCAATAACGCCGATAGATGTGTTTTAACCGATGTTGATAATGGTTTGTTGGACATCAACGCATATTCAATACCACGTTCAATACGTTTAACCGCTGACAATCCGCAGCGCTGAGCAATCTCTGTCGCTTTACTTGACCAGGGTGAAATCGTGCCTGACCGTGGCACGACCAGTAAAATTTCCCCCTGATTATCTGTCGATGATTGCAAGGCACCATATGCCAATAACTGACTTAGAATAGTTGCTTGACTATCATGCAAGTCATTTTCAACATCGGCAAAGTGAATAAAGCGTGCTGAAACGGCAGTGATATTTGGCTCTACAGCTTGCAATTCTGCCAGTAGTTTTTTTACACGAAAGTCGGATAATGCAGAGGTTCCAGGGATTTTTAACATGTAAGTAAAACAGTAATTGTGGATTCAGGAGCGCAGCGTAACCTGATACAAACGGTTGCGGTTGTCGGGCTACGCTGCGCTAACCCAAACCTACAGAATTGAATTCATCTATTTATTTGCCAAATCTGCTTTAATTGTTTCTTCCAAAAGAGTCAGTAACTTAACGCTGGCTGGATCAGAAAGCAGTTGTTGATCTTCATCAACGACAACAATGTCTGTTTGTTGATTGTTTTCTTCCAGCTTGAGTAGATAAGTCTTTTCATTACTTTGAATTCCCTTGAATATAAAAACAACTTCATCCCAGTATGATCCGTCTTCAACTTTCTGTTCCTCTGGATCATACTGAACGGTAAACAGTTTCGCTTCCTGATTACGCTCGGTTACTTCAATAGATTTTCGGCTCAATGCTTTATTTATTATGCGCCAGGCTCTGGTAAATGGTACGTTAATACGTAAACGGTTTTCGCCAGTATCATATTTAACGCGTTCAACCGTAATTGCCGTATCTGGTACTACCGATTCGCTTTCAGGCAAAGAAGCAGGAGCAGCATCCTCAACAGGCGCCTGCGGTGCCACTGCCGATTTACTTGTTGATGGCATAACGGATGTGGGTGAAGCTTTTTCTTCAAGGATATTAACAGCGGCCGATGGTACAGCGTTATCTGCAGCGACGCTAAGCGGGGGGGCGGACGCTACAGATGCGCGCGCACCGGGGATGAGGCTGTTGTTCAGATCATCTGGCAACATCAAAGGCGGAATTTCAGTCGTGTACTGATAGTCTTTTTCCTTGTCGGGAAATAAACTTTTAACATAACTGCAAGCTGGCAACGAACTCAGCGCAGCAGAGGAAAAGAGGAATGCAATAATTCTAGTTTTCATCAAATGACTTCAGCCTGACGCATTGCATCGCGTACCTCATCAAAACAATCTTCCGTCAGCCAGGTTAAAGGCGGACGAATACCTTTAGCCATCAAACCCATTTCAGCTAATGCCCATTTAACCGGGATCGGGTTTGACTGGATAAACAAACTTTTATGCAAGGCTGCTAATTTTGTATCAATGGCTAATGCAGCTTCTTTATCACCTGCCATTGCCGCCATAATCATTTCATGCACCTGGCGCGGGGCAACGTTACCGGTCACGGTAATCGTACCGTTACCACCTAACAGACAAAACTCACGGCTGGTAGCATCATCGCCCGTATAAATTGCAAAATCGGCACCTACCAAATCGCGAATTTTTTTCACTCTGGACAAGTCTCCCGTCGCTTCTTTAACACCAACAATATTGGTGATATGTGACAAACGTCCAACTGTTTCAGGCAACATATCACAGGCAGTACGTCCCGGCACATTGTATAAAATCTGAGGTATATCAACAGCTTCAGCAATAGCTTTGTAATGCAGATACAAACCCTCCTGGGTCGGCTTATTGTAATAGGGCGTTACAATCAAGCAGGCATCAGCTCCCGCTTGTTTGGCTTTATGAGTCAGCGTAATCGCTTCAGTGGTTGAGTTTGCGCCTGTTCCAGCAATAACCGGTATTCTGCCGCCAACATAATCAACGACTGATTTTATAACATCACAGTGTTCATTTTCATCCAGTGTTGCGGATTCCCCTGTTGTACCTACAGCAACAAGGGCATCAGTGCCTTGCTCAATGTGATACTCGACTAATTTTTTCAGACTTTCCTTGTCCACTCCTCCGCTTTCATACATCGGTGTTACTAACGCTACGATACTACCTTGAATCATGAAATCTCTCGATCAGAATTTGATACGGTTATAAAACAAGTGTCATTATAACAAGCAAATACATAAAAAAGGTACAAGGCGCAAGGCTCAAGATTAAAAGAGTGCACTTTAAGCGCTTTGTGTATGACCAACAACTATCCAGTTAATCGGCAAGACCGGGCTTGTCCGAGTTGTGTAAGCCCACCTGATAGCTTCTGTGAATTATTAAATTGAGTCAATATGCACTTTTCAATACAAAACACTTCTTGATTAGCAAGAATCTTCCGCCATCCGCAGCCAAGCCTCGGATCGTGGGCCGGTGCCCACCGCAGCTACCAGCAGGCGCTCGGGCAAGGTTTTGAGCTGGAACCGACGATTGAACCGATAGGCGATCGCGGCCAAGTAGCGTCCAGTGTACTTGCCGAAGTCAAAAGCATGGTAGGCCCCACTCAGGCTGGTCTTGACATTGCCCAGCACGGTGTTAACCCAGCGGAACTCCGGCAGTTCATCGGGCTTACGCCCGCCAGCAACGATGGGAATATGGAGGCAGCCGCTTGCGCTGACGCCGCCAAAGCAGGCCAAGCCATCTGAATGCACGGTGCAGCCGGGGCTGAGGTGACTTTTCGACCATTCGATAATCGCCTCGGTGGTGAAGCCGGGTACTGGCGACAACTTGATTCGGACGGGATGGCCCTCAGCGTCCACCGAGACCGCCGCCACGAACGGCACCTTGTTCTCCGAGCCACGACCGGCCTTACCGCCACTGCGCTCGCCGCCGAGGTAGGCATCATCCATCTGCACTGCACCGGACAGCCGGTAACGGTCTTCGCGCTCGGCCATGGCCTGCATCAGTTTGTGGTGGATCAGCCAGGCCGTGGGGTAGCTGACGCCGAGATGTCGCTTTAAGGCCAAGGCAGACAGGCCGGTTTTGGCTTGGCTAACCAAGTAAATGGCCAGGAACCACGTCGTCAAGGGCAGGTTGGAGCCTTGGAACAAGGTGCCGGCGATCAACGAGGTCTGCCGGTGGCAAGCGTTGCATTGGAAGGTCATGCGCGACCTGCTGGGTAGCAGGCAATGGCCGCCATGACCGCAAGCGGGGCAACTAAACCCCGTGGGCCAGGGGGGCTGCACTAAGGCCGCTTCACACTGCGCCTCGGTGCCATAGAGTTGGATAAATTCCGGCATGGATAGGCCGGGCTGGAATTGCACATGGTTCATGGGCATGACACACCTCCTGGGGATCGGGTTCGCTCGCTGTTACTATACGCCAGCCTTCGGCATAGGAAAATAGACTGGGCGGAAGATTCTTGCTAATCAAGAAACACTTTACCGATATCCGTGACGTCCTTCAATTTATGTCCATCAATTTACTGCAAAATTTAGCGTGATGCGGTACAATTGTTAAGTGAATTAAACATTTCCCCGCGCCTACGCGCATTCCAAATACTTCAAACAGGTAAATCCATG
>CAYVFT010000061.1:0-20935 GCA_964450225.1 uncultured Crenothrix sp.
AATTAATGATCGTGGTTGCGATCATTGGTATTTTGGCCGCTGTCGCGATTCCGGCTTATCAAACTTATACTCAAAAAGCAAAATTTTCAGAAGTTATTTTATCAACGGCAGGTGTTAAAGCGGCTATTGATACTTGCGCTCAGACTATAGGCGGTGATACTCCACTTAATGATGGCTTTTGTGATGCTGATCCAGGTGTCGTTGCGGCAGTTGCTCAAGCTACTGCTGCTGCTTATGATGCTAACAATAATCCAAGAAGCTATCTAACTAGCGTTACTTTTGATGATGACACAATTATTGCCACAGCCGGTGGTCCATCATTTCCTAATGGAGAAACTTATACTCTTAAAGGTGCGTTTAACAATGGCGCGGTATCTTGGAACACTGATAAATCCGCAAATACTGATTGTTCTAGTAAGGGTTATTGCTAAACCGAACTGGGCCATGGCTCAGTTGGGCAACGTTTTCTACCCACACGCATAACTCATAACCTGTATTTAATCGTATCCCGACATCAAACCATCCAATCCTTCAAAGGTTTGGATGGTTTTTTTTGTGCGAGCCCTTTGGGTATTTTTATTCGGGCAAAAACATATTTGCTTTGCGAATATTAACTTCCGCTATTTGAAATCAATTCTTAAACGATTGATTTGTCGTGAAACCGCCCTCGGGGAAACCTGGGGCGGTTTTTTTATGTCTATATTTGCCTGATGCAAGATGCTTTATACACCCGATGCTCAGTAAAAACATTCAATCGGGTCTTGCTGCCTGACGGTTGAATCTGCATGGCTTTTAATGTGGTAATCAAGTCGTTAATACACGCCTCCGGGTCCAGCGTATAACTGGAGCCCCAGTATCGCCAAAACTTCCAGCCCACGCGTTCCATCGTCCGTTGCTGTGACCAATCTTCCATCCATTTTTCAGCAGGATGGTATTTATCACCATCCAGTTCAATAGCCAGTCGCCTGTCCTGATCGCCTTCTATCACCAGATCAATGGAAAATGGCCCCACTTTTACTTGCGGCGTAACGTTATAACCCAGGGCTGTTAATTTGCTGAATACATCTCTTTCAAAGTAGGATTCGCATAATTCGATCGGGTTATTGGTTTGGTTTTGAACAGGCAGTGGCTTGGCAAAATGATGCAACACTTTGAATTTGAGATCGTTGCTGTTTTTCAGACGCTGGGTTTCAATACTCCGATACAGATACATGCGGTCTCTTGCCCTGGACAATGCAACATTAAAGCGCTGCTCATCTTCACGTTTGGTCATTGTTGCGCCCTGACCCTCTCCGACAACCATGGAAAGGAAGACAATAATAATTTTTTTGATCTCCTCAACAATGGCCTCCACTTCCAGCGCATTGACTTTGCTCCGTTCATCGCGCATACCACCGGGCACATAAACATCAATCAGGGGTGGAGAAGATTTGGGCAATCTGAACGGAATCAGTGCTTCATTAAGGATTATTTTTAATAATCCCGCTCTGAGGCATATCTAAATTCTATTTCTATCAATTGCTAGTCTAACTATTTACGCCGATAGGTTATGCTTATTGTGTTAGTAGGCAGTGAAATAAACTGTTAATATTCAAATTGCTTTAGTAAACAATTCTTGAAGTATGACAACGGAGGATAGACATGAAAAATATGCAAAAAATTCGTTTGGTATGGGTGCCGGCGGTAGTAGCATCGACATTAGCTATTACAAATGTCCAGGCCGAAGTCCCGGCGACTGTGGCAAAGCCGGTTTACGGTGAATATAAGGATTGGCGTGTATTAGGTGTTTCTGACAGGCTGGACAAGAAGTTTGTACGGGCCATCCTTGGCAACGATGTGGCTATTGATTCAGCGCGATCAGGTAAAACCAAGCCTTGGCCGGATGGCACTATCATTGCCAAGTTGTCATGGAAACAGCAAACTCATCCGAACTGGCCGCAGGCAGTTATACCAGGCGAGTATGTCGGTGCCGAAGCCATGATTAAGGACAGCAAGAAGTTTGCTGAGACCGATGGTTGGGGATTCGGTCATTGGGAAGGCAAGACTCTGGTAATGAATGACAAGGAAAAATCGGCGACCTGTTTTGCCTGCCATACACCGATGAAAGATCACGATTACGTTTACACCTTCCCTGTATTGCAATAACCCGTATCAATCAAGCTGTCCGTGTCCGATGTAGGGTTAAACTTTTTTTAACACTTTTTGAACCAGGTTTCTTATGTTTTGCATGTTAACGATGATAAAAAATGGTATGGTACAGCCTGCCAGTACACAGAGCAGCAATACCGCAGTAGTTAACTGGCTCCAGTCGACTGGATACATATCGGCTTTGACCGGCGCGCTGATGCCGGGAATGCTCGGCAAGTCCCCATCACCCCCATCAACCTTTATTTGCGCTTTCATGCCTTTTTCCATGTGTTGGGGTACTTCACAATGGACGAGGTAAGTTTTTTTCTGACTCGGCATAATCAGGGATGCCTGCAATTGACCCTCGCCGTATAGCTCCAAATGAAACATGCCTTCGGGATATAAGTAACCAGGCAAACCGTGAATCATCAGTTGATGGCGTATCTGGTCATCGTTAATGAAGGTGATGTTGATTTTGGCACAGGGTTTGACATTCCATTCCTGCTGGTCAAAGGCAAACATAAGGCCGGTGAATTTCAGCGCGTGTTTTTGACCGGCACGAATGGTTATATCCACATTTTCTGAAATTTTCGTACAGTCGCGGGGAAGATTGTCACTGTTGGCATTCATGATCATACCCTTTTCATCCATCAGCATGCCGCCGTGATTCATTGCTGAAGCTGATTCGATAATGCCCAGCATCAGTAAGCCAACTAATAATGCTTTCATTGATTTTGTTTCCGTTTATAGGCCAGTACGCAAAAAACAAGCAGGCCAATAATTAAACCCGCTACCAAACCAAAAATGATGATTTGCAAATAATTCGGCGCGATTAAGCCGGCGTCGCCGAGTAACGGCGCAAAATCGCCAAAACCCCATACCGCCACTTTTTTGGCATAGTAATCTTTACTAAATACCTGATCGAATAATTCATCGTGCATTTTTGGCATCCCTTGCTCGTCAAGGTAGGTCTTATAGGCGAGGATTGCCATATTGCCTCCGGGTTCCATGCCATCTGTGGTTGTTCCCGTTGGCACATGGTCATGAAACATCCACAGGCCGGGGCCGTAGCTGTGCAAGCCATCATTTTTGGTTTGCAGCAGCACATCAGTCCGTTGTGCCGGGGCTATGTCAAAAACATCCCGTGTCACTTGCAGCCCGTCGGGTTGGTCAACACCGTCCAAAGCAGTGACGGTTGCTTTATGCCCGTGGGTATGAAGCGCTATTGCAGAACGTTGCAAGTTGGCAATACGCAATTTAATGTTTTCATTTTCATCGGCGATAATCATTGCCTCGCGCAGGGTATAGGGGAAAGAGTGGCCATTGAGCATGAAGTAGTTTTCAAATGATTCGGTCATGTTATAGTCGCGATTCATTCGTTGGGCGATCAATCTGGGGTCATTTGCATTCTGTATGATCTGCGCCAGTTTTTTATCGACGGACTGATAATGTAAATCATATTCCTGACTGTAGGACTTTTTTACAGCAACCGATGGATGTCGAACTTGTCCGGCGCCGATATTGAAGGTTTGCAGCCAGTTATTCGGCTGATTTTCTTCGACAATAAACATACCGCTCAAACCCATCATAAAATGCTGCGCGGTTTGCACATGGCAATGATAAAGCATGGTTCCGGCATGTCTCGGCTGTATCTCATAGGTGTGGCTTTTCCCCGGGAAAACAGCATGTTCTTCCATGCCGTCATTATCTTCACCTTTGGAAGTGAGCCAGGGATGATCTACGCCATGAAGATGAATAGTGTGAGGTAAATAATGGGTGTTTTCCAGGGTGATGTAAACCTTGTCGCCTTGTTCAACGCGAATCACGGGGGAGGGGGCTCGTAACAGTGGGTTAGCCACCACCGAATTAAAGTTTTTAACTGCCATGCCACGGGATTTTGGCGCGTAAACCCACAGCCCCGGCTGAATCCCGGGCGCAATGTCGAAGGTATTGATTAAAAATTCACCATCGGGACTTGCGCCGTTAAGTTCGACAACCTCCAGTTTAATGTGAATAACGTCTGGATCCCCATCCTTGTCCAGATCATCGGTCAAGGTTAAAGCGTCTTGAGCCAGATTAGTCTGCATCAGTGTCGCCATTGAGACATTGTTGGTGCCTTTGACTGCCGCTGCAATGTCATAGGGGTTGTCAGGTTCGCATGACAGGGCAGCATCAATCGTAACATCATCAATTATCTGCGCGGGCCGCCAGTCGGGATGTTCATTAGAGCAGGGTTTTTCAATGCTGCTGTTATCTGCCAGGCGGTTATAAACGGTGGCTGGTGGCGCAATATCTGCTTTTTTTTGTAGCCCGGGTGCAATATAAATGGTGATGGTGATTAATGCAGAGATGAGTAGTATTAATAAAATTGAGGTTTTTTGGAGCATATACCGATGTTGCATTTAAATTTATTATGTTTTAAGAAGATTCTTATAGAGAATCTGGAGCAAAAATACTTACTTTAGTTCAATCAATAAAACATATGTTGATCATCTGTACATGACAAAAGCCCGGTTTCCGGCTAGAGTTGTTTAAGCAAGTTTTGTAATTCAGCCTGAATCTTTTTGCGGAAAAATAAAAATTTCCAGCGTGTGCCGCCACATTGTTTCCACAACATGGCTGAACGGATACCTGCCAATAAACAGGCGCGTATTTTATTGGCAATGTCGGGCCTTGATAGATACATCTGTTCACCATTAACCATAATTCTTGGCTGGAGTGTGCTGATGGTACTCTGATAAATTTCGCCAAGATTAGCCAGTACATTTTCATGTAGCAAACCAAACTGTTCATTTTGGGCTTGAGCTTTAGTAATTCCAATTTGAATGGTATTAAGCAGATCCTTGCGGCCAGATAACTGATTTTCGAGAAAGACCAGCGAAGCGGAATAACGTGCCTGTTCAGGATTGACAATTTTATAACCCGTCATTTGTATGTTAAGTTGTTGCAAACCGAGTTTTAAGCCGGCTAAGCTACCATAAACATCAATGACACTGTCTGAATCTATTTTTAAGACACTTGCTATGCTGGCTTCCATCGCTGCCGAGTCGGCCATCCCAGTAGTCGCCAGTTGTTGCACCAATGCCGCTGCCTGAGCAATGCCAGCAAGTGCGATGGTTTGGTTGGTAATCGTATTTAGTTGCATAAATTACTATTCAAGGTGTTTTGAATTGGGCAGTCTGTTTTAATGTATGGCACTCAGAACGTCTTTTGCCCAATTGATACTTTCTATATAAGCATTACCAATTAGTTTTTGGTTCAGTCCTCTAAAGGTTATTGCAGAAACATCCCATTGTTCATAATTAATAACACACTGAAGCGCTTCTCCCGGCAAACCTTCATTATTTAATATGCTTGCGACGATATCACTGGACAATGGCAGTTGTTTCAGGGCTTCTTCCAGGGTGATGTCCAGTAGGCTATCAAGGCTGGATAATATGCCAATCAGAAAAAATTGTTCTCCCTGCTCACCGATCAACTTAGCCAGTAATTCACACATTTTGCCACGGATTAATGCGTTTTGCAGAATGATTTCTGGTTTATTTGCCAGGGAAGATAACGTAAGTATATTCGTCCAGCGCCTTATTTCATTTAATCCCAGATAGGAAACAGCATGGGGTATTGAGGAAATTTTGTTAGGCAAACCAAAAAAGGCAGAATTCATATAATGAAGCAGTTTATAACTAAGACTGATATCTTTGGATATTATTTTGGAGAGCTCTTCAAATTCAACGTTGGGATTGTTTATAACAGTTAACAGTTTAATAGCTGCCGTTTGGTTGACGCCAATCCGTTTACCTGCAACAGTATTAGGTTTATTAAAGAAATAACCTTGAAAATAATCACAGCCTAACTCTCGCAGGTATTGAAATTCAGCGTGTGATTCAACTTTTTCAGCAAGCAGTTTTACATTGTAGGGCCTTAGTTGCTTGATCAACTCACGGGTTTTGGTTTCTCCCATTTCCAGAATATCCATTTTGATAATGTCAGCAAGCTCAACTAAAGGAACCCATTCATCAGAAAAGACGAAATCATCCAGAGCAATGATATAACCCAATTCTGATAATTCTTTTAAGTTATCGATGATGTTTAAATCAATTTCAACACTTTCAAGAACTTCAATAGCTACACGGTCTTTAGGAAGCTTTAATGCTGTTTTGTCCAGAATGTTTTGCGCTGTAAAATTAATAAAAATTTTATGAGGGCCGGCAATATTATTTAATCCAATCTCAAGAATGGAATCAGTAATAATCTCATTTGTAGCTTGAGTTGCACTGTCTTTTTGATTTAAATCAAAATTCTGCCCTCGAAAAAGAAGTTCATAGGCGAAGATATTTAGCTTTTGGTCAAAAATTTGTTGCCGTCCAATAATAAAGTCTGTCATTTGATTGTTTTTAATGTATTAACCTTTTTTATGAGAATGTATGAACTGAAAATGGGGTTTCGAAAAATAATTATAGCTTTTTTGAAAAAGAGGGAGACTGAATTGCTAGTAGCGGTATTTTCGTATAAATACCTATATTCTTTGAACAACCTGTAAGGAAGTAATATTAAGAGGGTACTCCAAAGCAACCAGGTTGCGAATTTGATGAGTCCAGCCCACAGCTAACTTGATTAGTTTGAGGCAAACTGCCTGTAGGCTAAGTTTTAACGTTAATCTACTTTGAGCGGCTCACGTTTTCAAGCCTCTGGCTTTAAATCAGTCTAACCGCATTCTTATCTATGGTAATTAACTTTTTCTTGTACAAAGCCCCAATGGCCTGTTTGAAAACTTTTTTACTCACCCCAAATTCTGCATAAATAGCTTCAGGCGGGCTTTTGTCACTTAACATCAATACACCATCGTTTTCTTTTAACTTGATTAAAATGGTATCAGTCAGCGATACCACTTTTCCGTAGCCCGGATGATGTAAACTGAGATCAATTTTTTGATCGTCTCTTACTTTTTTAATATAGCCGTCCAGCCTTTGGCCTTTCCTGAGTGTTTGAAACAGTTCATTTTGATACAACAAACCCCAGTGTGTATTATTCACAATGGCTTTAAAACCCAGTTCAGTTTTCTCTGCGATGATCAACTGTACCTTTTGGCCGACTTCAAAATCGATCGACTCATCCCTGATAAAACGATCAATTTTGGTGGTGGCGGCGATGCGGTTTTTGTCATCCAGAAATACTTTTACCAAATAAGACCTGCCGACTTCCATTTCGTGGTGTTGTTCACTAAAGGGAACCAGCAAATCCTTGGGTAAGCCCCAATCCAGAAAAGCACCTACATAATTTAGCGATACCACTTTTAACCAGGCAATATCATCCACCTGTGCCAACGGCATTTTGGTAGTGGCCGCCAGATGGCCTTCTGAGTCGACATAGACAAATACCTCCAGGGTATCCCCTATCTGGCAGTTGGCGACCACTTTTTTGTCCGCAAGCAACACTTTCCCTGATGTCCCGTTATCGAGATAAACATCGGCACCCTGTTTTTTAACGACTTTCAGTTTATTAATCTTGCCGATATTTATCATGGTAATACTTCCTCAACTGGTAATCAGGAAACGCACAGCGTCAAGTCTTAAATGAGCGGCCTGAATATTTTCATGGGCCAGCATGGTCATGTCTTTAAGATGCTCAATTTCCTCTTTTTTAATGGTGGGATTGACTTTTTTCAGCCTGACCAGGCGTTTTATTTCTGCCGCCAGGGAGTCAAGCATGGCTTTGGTTGCATCATCAATGAGTTGTTGCATATCGGTTTTGGCTTTTTGTTCTGCCGCCGCCAAAAGCTTGGTGATGGGGAGTCGCTGATTATTAAGGAAGTTTATGATTTGTTGTTTATCAAAATTTTTGCCGGTTTCCAGTAAACTGCGATGATCTATGGTTTCCGTTAAATCTTTTTGATTTTGATTGATCAATACCCGAAGCGGTGTGTGCGGTAAAAATCTGCCAATTTGTAATTCGGCAGGCGCACTGCATTCGACAATAAACAAACACTCCAGCAAAAATTGTCCTGCTTTTAGATCACTGTGTCTAATCACACTGATGGTGGCATTGCCGGTTTCACTGGACAGCACCAGATCCATTGCCGCTGTTACTATCGGGTGTTCCCAGGTCAGAAATTGCAGCTCTTCTCGTCCCAGGGCAATCTGCCGGTCGACAGTAACCGTCATGCCATCTTCAGATAAGCCGGGAAAGTGCGAAACACGCATATGATCACTGGGGTGAATAATAAAACAATCCGGCGAATGAAACTCGGTATCAACCCCGTAGCACTCAAATACATCTTCCATGTAAGGCCAAAGTACGCCTTCATGTTCATAGGCATTCAGCTGGTCAATCAGTTCGTCGGCCAATTCTTTGCGGCACGAGTTCAATTCCAGTAATTGGTCACGGCCATTATGCAATTGTGTTTCAATTTCTGCACTAAGCACTAGGGTTTTGGCGATAAACGCATCAATTTCGGCCTGATTATTATTGCGCAGCACTTTTGCCAACTCATCGTGCAGTCTATCGGCGACAGGCTGGGCAGCCGAGCTGTTGCTGCGAAACGCATTAAGCCCTTCGTCATACCATCGATACAAGCAATGTTGTTCAGTATTTTCCAGGTATGGGATGTGTATCTGAATAACATGTTTCTGACCGATGCGATCCAATCTGCCTATGCGTTGCTGTAATAAATCAGGGTTAGTCGGCAAGTCCCACAAAATCAAATGATGGACAAATTGAAAGTTTCTACCTTCGCTGCCGATCTCGGAACAGATCAATAAGCGCGCGGAACTTTCCTGATCGGCAAAGTAAGCCGCTGCCCGGTCGCGCTCGATTATCGTCATGCCTTCATGGAAAACCGCCGAGGCAATACCCACACGATTTTTTAAGGTTTGTTCCAGATCAATTGCAGTTTGGGCATGTTTGCAGATTAATAAAGCCTTTTGACCACTTAGAGACGCGGTTGATTGTGATTTTTTTACTGAAGCAATAAGTTTATCAACTAGCCAGATAAATCGGGGATCCTGTTGCAAGTCAGTATCGTTTTGTTGCCCCCTTAAAGCATAACCATGACGCTCACGCTCTGGAAATCCTTGTACTGTTTGCCGGGAATTTCTGAACAAGATCCGTCCGGTGCCATGATGATCGAGCAATATCTTGATCAGCGCATCACGAGCGTCCGCTGATTTTAAAGAATCGTTAAGACTTTTCAGCAAACCGCCGACATTGTCATCTTTTAGTAGTTCGGTCAGACTTTGCTGGGCTTGTTCATCCAATGTTTGCTCAGCCAGTAACAATTTGGCAGCGTTGGCAACAGGTTCAAACAGTCGCTCTTCTTCGACGAATGCAGCAAAACTGTAAAACCGGTCAGGATCCAGCAATCTTAGTCGGGCAAAATGGCTTTCTTTGCCTAGCTGCTCTGGTGTGGCTGTCAACAAAATAAGACTGGGAGAAAGCATACCCAGTTGCTCAACGAAGCGGTATTCAGGGCTGGGAGCTTGCTCGCTCCATTCAAGATGGTGCGCTTCATCAACAATGACCATATCCCAACCTGCCTGCAGCGCTTGTTGCTGCCGGCGCGGGTAATCAGAAAAAAACTGCTGACTGCATAAAATCAACTGCTCGGTTAAAAACGGATTATTATCGTCTTCAACACTATGTTCCACACCATCAACTTCGTCCAGTCCGTCATCATTAAGTTCTTCGAGGCAGCGAGCTTCATCAAAGACACTGAAGCGCAGATTAAAACGCCTTAGCATTTCCACCAGCCATTGATGCAGAAGGCTTTCCGGTACGATAATCAATACGCGACGAGTCAGTCCATTGATTAGCCGGTGGTGCAAGATCAAACCGGCTTCGATGGTTTTTCCAAGTCCAACTTCATCCGCCAGCATGATTCTTGGGGCAGACCGGTTAGCTGACTCGTGAGCAATATATAACTGATGTGGGATTAATGAGGTCCGTCCACCCAGCAAACCTTTAACTGGTGACTGCTGATGCTGTTGCAGTCTGAGCCACGTTTCATAACGTAGCAGAAACCATGAGCCGGGATCGATTTGTCCGGTAAACAGTCGATCCTGAGGCTTGTTAAACTGAATATGATGATTGAGTTCAATTTCTTCCAACAGAATTTCTTGTCCAGTGGTAGCTTTCCCTACATAAGTGATCAAACCATCTTTCTCAATCAATCGAATAACGGTCATCTTTTCTTCATCAATTGATTCAATGATGTCGCCAACTGCAAAGCTGACACGCGTTAATGGCGCGTTATCAGCGGCATAAAGGCGCCGTTCATCACTGGCTAAAAAAAGCACGGTGACGCGTTTGAAACTTACTTCAAGAATAAGACCTAAACCAAGTTCTGACTCGGTATTACTAATCCAGCGTTGGCCGGGGATGAAATCTGCCATTGATTGAACTGCCATTACACATCAAAAAAGTCGCTATTATAAAACGTTACAGTAGAAATGTTTCGGGTTTTATCGACGCAAATCACGTGACTTGTGGGGTATGCAATTCAGACAGCTTAATGTTTTCTCGGGGCACTCACGACCAAATTTTTTTCATACCAAGGTGGGTACGTTAAGCCGTCATTAAGGTTAAAGAGTCTAATGTTTGACTACAATTATTAGCTGATAGTTTTTTGTTAGATACTTTTTTAACTTTAGGAAACCCTCATGAAAAAATTGTTTTTGTTAATCCAGCTAACGGCAATTGTAGCTGCATACTCCTCGTCAACTTTCGCTTCTGGAGGTGGTAATGGCAAAGGACACCATAAACATAAGCATCATCATGAACATCCCGAAGAGGCGAGATATTATCCGCAACCAGAAACCAGATATTACCCTCAACAACCTCAAGATCCTCGTTCTCACCAGGGATTGGCTGGTGGTGTTGTTGGCAGCGTTTTGGGTTATGAAATCGGTAAAGGCGATCCCATAGCTACTGGAGTTGGCGCTGCAGCCGGCTCCTATCTTGGTAATGGAATAGCTGGAGGGCGATAATTCAAACCACATAATTAGACTTGCATTAATCTACGATCGGCTGCTCCATGATAATTAAACCTTTACTTTATTAAGCCTTCATTCATTTTCAATCAACAATAATATTTACCAAAGCTTATAACTAAACTAATTGATTTTGTTCGATCTTATATCAATACTGAATTATCTAATTATCAAGAGGAATCATATGAAAAAGTTATTTTTTTTAATCCAGTTAACTGCCGCTGTAATCCTGTATTCATCCATTTCTGACGCTCATGATCATGGCTGGAGAGGCCACGGTCATGGTCATCACCATCACCACGATCACTATTATCCGCAGCCACAAGTGAACTATTATTATTCTGAACCACAGGTTCACTATCATCCGCAGCCGCAAATCAATTATTATCAGTTGCCGCCACAAGTACACTATCATCCTCAGCCACGTCCCGAATATCATCCTCAACAACCCCGGTATTCAGGTTACGATCAACGTTCTCACCAAGGATTGGCTGGAGGCGTTATAGGTAGTGTTTTTGGCTATGAAATTGGTAGCGGTGATCCTATTGCTGCTGGACTAGGCGCAGCAGCGGGATCTTATTTGGGTAATGGCATGGCTGGAAGATGGTAAGTCATTGGGCTATCAGATAAAGACAGGACAGTTTAGAATTCAAGGCGTTTATGGCGAACCATTTGGCTTTGCCAAGGTGAACCATGAGCGCCTTAACAGTTAGCGATTATCGATTTGGATAGTAGGCAGTCATGCCATAACGACGGATATGTAAATCATTTTATTAGTAGTGCGGACGTCATCTATACATCTTGGTCCACTCAGTCGACTCATTTTGCACAACATGTCACAATCGCCCGATTCTTATCCCTGATCCACTCACTCCAGGATCCTGCGTAAAGTTTGGAACCGGTTAATCCAGCATATTCCATCGCCAATAAGTTATGACAGGCGGTTACGCCTGAGCCACAATAATGAACAACCTGTTCGGGAGATGTCTTGCCGATAAGCAGTTTGAACTGGCTTGCGATGTAGTCGCCTGATAAAAATAAACCGTCTTTATCAAGATTTAATTGAAATGGACGGTTAAATGCGCCTGGAATATGCCCGGCAACGGGGTCTATGGGTTCTTGTTCGCCGCGATAACGCTCTGGTGTCCGGGCATCAATCAGGCATATCGCTTTTTTGGCGATACTGTTTTGGACTTGCGAGGCATTTAGCCAGAGGAAGGTGTTTAGATACGGTCTAAAAGTGGTGGCTTGTATGGTTGGTAAGGTGGTAGTAAGTGAAAAGCCTTGTTTCTGCCAGTATTGAATGCCGCCATTCAATACGGCAACTTTATCATGTCCCAAACAACGCAATAGGTACCATAATCGCCCGGCGAACGCGCCACCGGCATCGTCATATACGACTACCTGGCTGTCATTGGCTACGCCCCAAGCCCCCAGTTTTTTTGCCAAAAGGGTAAAGTCGGGAAGAGGATGACGACCGGTAAAGTCGGTAATTGCTGACGACAGATCGTTATCCAAATGGGCATAACGGGCTTGAGGTATATGTCCGTGCCGGTAAGCGCAGCCGCCAGCATTGCTATTTGTCAGGGAAAAACGGCAATCCACAACCACCCATTTGGGAGTGTCAAGATGCTGGTGTAGTGTAGTCGCGGAAACAAGTGTGGTGTAAGTCATGTGTTTATACCTTTAATATTATTTTGCCGATATGCAGGCTGCTTTCCATGAGCTCATGGGCAAGGGCCGCATCTTTGAGTGCAAAAGTGGAATGAATTATAGGTTTGATTTTTCCGGTTGCCAGTAAAGGCCAGACGTGTTTGTGCAGTTTCTGGGCAATGCCGGCTTTAAAGTCATCGTCTCTGGCTCGTAATGTCGACCCGGTTATGGTTAGTCGTTTCAGCATAATTGGCAACAAGTTTATTTCAGCTTTCGCGCCGTTCTGGATAGCGATTTGCACCAGTCGAGCATCGGCTGCCATACATTTCAGATTACGCGGAAAATAGTCGCCACCTATCATGTCCAGAATGACATTCACCCCAATACTATCAGTAAGTCGGTTGATTTCTTCAACAAAATCCTGTGCTTTGTAATGGATTGCGGCATCTGATCCAAGTTCCATGCAGAATTGACATTTGGCATCCGAGCCTGCGGTGACGATGACTTTGGCTTGAAAAGCCTTGGCAAGTTGGATTGCTGTCGTGCCAATGCCACTACTGCCGCCATGTACCAGCAGAGTTTCGTTTGGCTGCAAGTGTGCACGGTCAAACAGGTTACTCCAGACGGTGAAAAAAGCTTCAGGTATTCCGGCTGCTTGTACAAAAGACATACCTTCTGGGACCGGCAAGCATAAAGGTGCGGAGGCTAAACAATATTCAGCATAACCGCCGCCCGTTACTAAGGCGCATACGGTGTCGCCTGATTTCAAATTACTGACAGCCGCGCCTGTTGCTACGACAGTACCCGCGATTTCCAGTCCCGGGATATCGGATGCGCCAGAAGGCGGAGGGTATAAGCCTTTACGCTGCATAATATCGGGGCGATTAACGCCGGCAGCGGCTGTTTTAATTAATACTTGATAATCCGCCGGTGCCGGAATGGGGCGTTCAGTCACTTTTAAAGCCCCTGATTCAATTTCAACAGCTTGCATGTTAATGGAAAGCGGCATAAGTTGTGTTCTGTAAAAAATTGTATGAGGTTATTATATGCTTCGGTTATTTTTATAAACAATGTGCTGGTAGGATAAAGAAGATGATTCGTGCAGGTATTGTTGGCGGGACGGGTTATACGGGTGTTGAGTTGTTGCGGATTCTAGCCTTGCATGCCGAGGTTGAAGTGATGGTGGTGACTTCGCGAGCGGATGCTGGTTTAAGGGTGGATGCTATGTACCCCAGCTTGCGGGGCTACATTGACGTGGACTTTAGTCCTCCTGACATTGAAAACCTGGCTCAATGTGATGTGGTGTTTTTTGCCACGCCCAATGGCGCAGCGATGCTGTTGGCTGAGGAAATGCTGGCAAGAGGTATTAAGGTCATTGATCTGTCGGCGGACTTTAGGCTGAAAGACGCCAAAGAGTGGAGTCTCTGGTATGGCATGGAACACACATGTCCCTATTTAATTGCCGAGGCGGTATATGGCTTGCCGGAAGTGAACCGCGAAGCGATCAAGCAAGCTAAATTAATCGCCTGCCCGGGCTGTTATCCTACTGCGGTGCAACTGGGCTTTTTACCGCTGATTGAAAACAACTTGATAGATTTTAATAATTTAATTGCCGATGTTAAATCCGGTGTGAGCGGGGCAGGGCGTAAAGCAGAGCTGGCTACTTTAATGAGTGAAACGGGCGAAAGTTTTAAAGCTTACGCAGTAGCTGGACACCGGCATTTACCGGAGATTGAACAGGGCCTTGCGATTGCCGCCGGACAGCCGGTGGGCTTAACATTTGTACCGCATTTAACACCGATGATTCGAGGGATTCATGCGACCTTGTATGGTCAGCTTTCAGACGCGAGACTGGATGATATTCAAGCCTTATATGAACAACGCTACCGTGATGAAGTATTTGTTGATGTCTTGCCGCAAGGCCTGCATCCGGACACCCGTAATGTTCGCGGCAGTAACAACTGCCAGATTTCAATTCATCAACCGCAGGGTAGGAAAGTGATTGTAGTTTTATCGGTGATTGATAACCTGGTTAAGGGGGCCGCGGGTCAGGCCGTTCAAAACATGAATTTGATGTTCGGGTTGAAAGAAGATACCGGTTTGAAGGTAGTAGCGCTGTATCCATAAATCTTGACTAAAATGCTAGGGATAGTCATAATTCAGTCAACTTTTATATTTATAGAGTGTGTTATTTTTATGGCCAATCCAATTATTTTTACTGACAGTGCAGCTTCTAAAGTGAGCGAATTAATTGCCGAGGAAGGTAACGATAATCTGAAGCTGCGAGTTTATGTTTCTGGCGGCGGATGTTCAGGTTTTCAATACGGGTTTACGTTTGATGAAGAAGTCAACGAGGATGATACCCGCGTTGAAAATGGCGGTGTCACGGTATTGATTGATTCGATGAGCATTCAGTATCTGGCGGGCGCTGAAGTTGACTACAAAGAAGACTTGTCCGGCGCGCAATTTGTGATCCGCAATCCCAATGCGACTACTACCTGCGGTTGCGGTTCTTCTTTTTCAGCTTGATAATCTAAGGGCGGCAGTTTAGTCGCCCTTGTTCCCCGCCAGTAAGGTCATAAATAAGAATAATAGTGATCAAGTAACCAAGGCAAGCTCTGTATTAAAGCTTTGTAATGGTATTCAATTATAGTCAGACTGGTTTTTAGCAAATAACGATTTTGCTTTGGTTTTGTTAAGCTGGGCTATTAGGGGCTGAGTTTGTGCCTTGAAATCGGCCAGTAGTTCGGCATGAAGCGGCAATGACTGTGCCAGATTCAGCTTTTCTGGATTATGGTGAACTCCATCAACACGGAATTCATAGTGTAAATGAGGGCCGGTCGCCAAGCCGGTTTGGCCAACATAACCGATAACTTCACCTTGTTTTACCAGGTCGCCATTCTCAAGACCTTTTTTAAAATCAGAAAGATGTGCGTAAAGCGTTTCATAGTGTTCTCCATGCTTGACTATCATTACTTGTCCATATCCACCTTTGCGGCCCCGGAAAATAACTTCACCATCACCGGCTGATTTAACCGGAGTGCCGGTCCTTGCCGCATAATCAACGCCTCTGTGTGCCCGAATCCTGTTGAGTATTGGATGTTTCCGATTGGCATCAAAGCCAGAACTGATGCGCACATAATCAACGGGCGAGCTTAAAAAAGATTTGCGCATCGGTCTGCCTTCAGGGCTGTAATAATTGATATGACCTTCGCTATCTTTATACCTGATGGCAGTTAATATTTTGTCTTGATTTACAAATTCAGCGGCAATAATCTGGCTATCGGATGAATTATTGCCTCTCATGGTTTCTTCATAAACAACAGTGAATTGATCGCCTTGATGTAAATTGTTAGCAAAATCAATGTCCCAAGCGAAAATATTCGTGAGTTGCAAAATCAATTCGTTTGATAAGCCCGCCTTCTGTCCAGCTAACGAGAGAGATGAGTTAATTGTGCCGTGAACGCTGGTTATATGACGGGGCGTTTCATTGCTATAGCTAGCCGAGTTATGAATAAGGTCATTATGATTATGCGCGGCTATATAAGAGTGAATACGGTCATTAGTTTCAGTCGGCTCAAAAAATGAGTCATCCTGGCTTTTTTGTGCCAGGTAAGCATTATTAATTGAAATTGATGGCGATCTTCTGTCCAATTTCCTGGCAATATAAACAGAATGTAATTTTGTTTCTTTTCGTTTATAGGCAATTCTTGAAAGATGGCTGTTTATTGAGTGTTTCTTACGACCAACGGGGTGTCGTGTAGTCATTTTGGTGCGCTTGGAGGCAACACTGGCATGTTTATGGTGGGTGGGTTTAGCATAACTAGTCGTGGTAGCAAGAGATAAACCTATCCATAATAATAAGGATGTATAAAATTTCTTTTTCACGATATATTAGTTAAGTGTTTGAAAGTTAATCAAAAATAAAATCTCTATAGCTCTGGCGTTTAATTATTTTAAGGGCTTTTCAAAAATTTTGCCAATTATAGGCAATATAAAAATATTTATTCTAACGAGCTGACCATTAACTCTATAATGATCTTTTTTATTAAAGTTTGAATTTGGAGAAAGAAATTGCAAGAGGATGTACTGGCAATCCTTCTGAGAGGGACTGATGAAGTTTTAATTGAACAAGAGTTAATTAAAAAGTTGGAGGAAGGGCGTCCCCTCCGTATTAAGGCAGGCTTTGATCCGACAGCACCGGATTTGCATTTGGGGCATACCGTTCTCATTAATAAATTAAAGCAGTTTCAGAATCTGGGGCATGAAGTTCTTTTTTTGATTGGTGACTTTACTGGGATGATAGGTGATCCAACAGGGAAAAATGTCACCCGTAAACCTTTAACACGCGATGAAGTTATTGATAATGCCAAAACTTATGAAGAACAGATTTTCAAGATTCTGGATCCGACTAAAACTTTAGTTATGTTTAATTCAAGCTGGATGAATGCAATGTCGCCAGCAGATTTGATTCAATTGGCTGCAAAGCATACGGTGGCCAGGATGTTGGAAAGGGATGACTTTAGCAAGCGTTTTAAGGGTGGGCAGCCCATTGCAATTCATGAATTCCTGTATCCGTTGATTCAAGGTTTTGATTCCGTGGCAATGAAAGCAGATGTGGAATTGGGCGGTACGGATCAAAAGTTTAATTTACTGGTTGGCCGTCATTTACAAGAGGTTTATGGCCAGAAGCCACAAGTTGTTATAACTATGCCGATTCTCGAGGGTTTGGATGGTGTGCAGAAAATGTCCAAGTCGCTTAACAATTATATAGGTATTGCGGATGCTGCCGATGATATGTTTGGCAAATTAATGTCCATATCTGATGAATTAATGTGGCGGTATTTTAACTTATTAAGTTTCCGGCCGATGGCGGAAATAAAGTTATGGATGCAGGAGTGCGAGCAAGGTGCCAATCCCCGCAATTATAAAGTAAAGTTGGCGCAGGAAATTATTGAAAGATTTCATGATGCCGCTGCTGCCCGCAAGGCGCTGGAAAATTTTGAAGCAAGATTTCAACGCGGCGAAATGCCGGATGAAATGGAAGAGGTGGAATTAAAAATTGACGGAGTCGGTTATTCCATTGCCAATTTATTGAAAGATGCCGGCTTAACAGCCAGTACGTCCGAGGCAATCAGGTTGATAAAACAAGGCGCAGTAAAAATTGATGGCGAAAAGATTTCCGATCCAAAGCTTGAAATATCAGTAAATACCGAAAGTGTTTATCAAGTTGGAAAAAGAAAGTTCGCGCAAATTAAACTATCCACTCGCGGGAGATGATTCCAAGTGTCTATTTTACAGTGTTTGTCTTTTCACCAGGAGCTAGCCGGTAAATTTTGATGATAAAACTGCTTTACCGCCTTAGTATTTCCTATTTAAGGTTGGAAAGGCATGCCAGCCCTGGCGTTTGATAATCACGCTAATAAGGCGGCAATAATCCCGGTCATAAAAATACCGTCAAAAGTACCGGCGCCACCGATCGCAGCAACAGGAGTGCCGAGTGCAGCAATGGTCTTGAGCCGAAGAATGTCGGCTCCGATCAGCACTCCAAACACCCCGCTGATATAGGCAAGATGAGCCGCGTGTTCAGGATCAAGAGCTATAGCTACCAAAGCTGAAGTTAATGGAGCCAAAAAAATAGGCATCCCGACGCCTATGCCGGGTATCAAACGGCTAAAGTTATAACTCAATGTAGTGATCGCCAGTATGCCGGCCATAATCTTGATGGGATCTATCAGTTGCAGCGACATGAAATAAAGACATAATCCTACCGGAATTAAACAGCCTCCGACATTGACGGCAATAATAATTTTACCTTCTTTTGCCGGCTGAAATATTTCCCAGATCGGTTTTCGATCCGGGGTTATGACAAGATGACCGGTTTGTTTAGTTTGCATGCTATAAAGTGGCAGATTAATAGCGCTGCCCAATAGCGTTCCAAGCAATAAAAATGAAGCGGCTTCAGGAGTCAACCCGAGTTTGACGAAGGCAATCTCAAATATATGAATTTGCAGTAATGCCACAAAAAACAGGGAGATCAGAAAAAATATGAGCATTGAATTAACCGGCATGGCTGCACCCTGAATTAGTAAGTTAAAATTGTTATTGCTGCTGTTGCTTGTAGCGAAAAATTATTCAAACATTTTCTCCAATGCAACCGGAACACTTGTCTGTATTATCCTCCAAACCTCGCCATGAGCAATGAAAAAGCCGCGTCGTTCGGCTAATTCATGCCGGAATGATGACTTCTTTTTATAGACATAAATTAGTGATCGATGAAAGGATGCCAGGCAAAGCAACCTCTGTGTTCGGGTTTAGTGTAGGATATGCAATAAAATCCTCGTTTGGAACACAGAACAAATTCATCCAATAATTCCAAATTCATCAGCTCAAGAATGGAATAACTGACCAATTAAACAACAGCATAGCTTGAACCTGTTTCCTGCTTCATCCATTACACGATGAAAAAATCGCCATCTCGGCCAACGGAAAAATGACAATCAAAACAGCTTCTGATCACCAAGGATAAAAGAAATAACAACCCATGAATCATCAAGCCCTTTCCGCTTTCATCTGGTCGGTTGCCGACTTATTGCGCGGCGACTACAAGCAATCCGAATACGGCAAGGTTATACTGCCTTTCACGGTGCTGCGCCGCCTGGACTGTGTGCTGGAAGCCACCAAGGACGCCGTATTGGCTGAACAGGCCGACAAACTGCAAGCCGGCATCAACCCTGAACCGTTCCTGCTGCGCAAGGCCGGGCAAAGCTTCTACAACACCTCGCCGCTGGATATGAAAAAACTGATCGGCGACCAGGACCACATCAAGGAAAACCTGTTCGCTTACATTCAGGGTTTTTCGGTAGCCGTACGGGACATTTTTGAACGCTTCGACTTCTACACGCAAATCGACCGCCTCGCCAAATCCGGACTGCTGTATCAGGTGGCCGAGCGTTTCGCCAATGTCGATCTGCACCCGGACAAAGTCAGCAACAGCCAAATGGGGCTGGTGTTTGAAGAACTGATCCGCAAGTTTGCCGAGATTTCCAACGAAACCGCCGGAGAGCACTTCACCCCGCGCGAAGTGATCAAACTAATGGTCAACCTTTTATTCATCGAAGATGACGACGTGCTGGCCAAGCCCGGCGTCGTGCGCACCATTTACGACCCCACAGCGGGTACCGGCGGCATGCTGTCGGTCGCCGGAGAATATCTGGAAGAACACAACCCGCAAGCGCGGCTGACGATGTTCGGCCAGGAACTTAACGATGAGTCCTACGCCATCTGCAAAGCCGATATGCTGATCAAGGGCCAGGATGTCGCCAACATCAAACCCGGTAACACCTTTTCCGAGGACGGCCATCCGCACAAGAAATTCGACTACATGCTGTCCAATCCGCCGTTCGGTGTGGAATGGAAAAAAGTCGAAAAGGATATCCGTAAGGAATACGAGAGCCAGGGCTACAACGGCCGCTTCGGCCCCGGTCTGCCGCGGGTATCGGACGGTTCGCTGCTGTTCCTGCTGCATCTGATCAGCAAGATGCGTCCGGCCCATGACGGCGGCAGCCGCTTTGGCATTGTTCTCAACGGTTCGCCGCTGTTTACCGGCGCGGCCGGTTCCGGCGAAAGCGAAATCCGCCGCTATGTGCTGGAGAACGACTTGGTGGAAGCCATCATCGGCCTGCCCACCGATATGTTTTACAACACTGGCATTTCCACTTACGTCTGGATACTCAGCAACCGTAAACCAGCGCACCGCAAGGGCTTGCTGCAACTGATCGATGCCGGCGGCTTCTGGCAGAAGATGCGTAAAAGTCTGGGTTCAAAACGCAAGGAGCTATCGGACGAGCATATCGCCGGAATCACCCGCTTGTTCGGCGACTTTCAGGAAGCCCCTCTCAGTCACGTGGGAGAGGGGTTGGAGAGAGGGAAACCCATCTCCCGCATCTTCAAAAACAGCGACTTCGGCTATCGCACCATCACCGTCGAACGCCCGTTGCGGGATGAAAGCGGTCAGATTGTTTTAGCCAACAAAGGCAAGCTTAAAGGCAAACCGCAGCCGGACTCGAGCCTCCGCGACACCGAAAACGTGCCGTTGCATGAGGATGTGGGAACCTACTTCAAGCGCGAAGTGCTGCCCCATGCGCCGGATGCCTGGATCGATCACGACA
>CAYVFT010000062.1:0-20621 GCA_964450225.1 uncultured Crenothrix sp.
TAATTATTTCCATTATTTGCGCACTGGAAAATTCGCCAGGATGCCTGTGTATGATCTGTCCTTGCTGGTTAACAACCAGGGTAAAGGGTACAGCGTCAATACTATTCCCCAGCTGATGAGCCAGGGCAATGCCGCTGATACCGCCGATTAATATCGGATAATTAATTTTGTTCGACTTGAGGTACTCTTCAACCGGTTCCAGGTCGTCTATCGCGATTCCGATAAATTGCAGGCCATTAGCCGCATATTGTTCCTGCAGAGCGATAAACTCTGGAATTTCTTCTCTGCAAGGCGCACACCAGGTTGCCCAGAAATTGATGACCCGTATTTTTCCTTGCCATTCTGAAATGTTGCGTTGATTCCCCAAGACATCGGTTAAGTTAAAATCGGGTAAATTCGTTGGGCTGGTTTGTTCAACCGTCGATAAAAATCCCCGGACCACAATACCGCCGCCCACAGCCAGCAGCGCGACAACAATAATCAGTGCCGCCGGTTTCATGATTTTACCTGTTGCAGCGTTTTGATAAAGGTTTCGGCATCTTGATAGCCGATGACTCGGTGCGACGTTTTCTCCTGGTTGTCCGCGCCAAAAAATAAAACGGCGGGTGGCCCGATGAGATTAAACTTCGTTAACAAGGCCTTGTCGTCATCAGAATTTTTAGTGACATCAGCTTGCAATAATACAAAACCGGCAAGAGCCTTTTTCACATTGGGGTCCGTAAAGGTATAAGCCTCCATTTCCTTGCACGATACACACCAGTCGGCATAAAAATCCAGCATGACCGGCTGATGATTGGCACTTGCTTGTTGTATTCTGGCTTCCAGGGCTGATAAAGAGGCTACTCTTTCAAAAACAATTCCCTGATCAGCCGCTTGAGCATTGTTGACGCTGAATCCTTGCAGGGGCTTTAAAGGATTGTTGTTGCCCATGCTAAAGCCTATCAATAATAACAGTCCGTAGGCAAGCATCATCAAACCTACGCCTTTCCACAACTTGCGCCAGCCGGAACTATTTTCAGGCAACGGATCTATAGCATTGAGATAAATGGCAGGCAGGATAAGCAGTATTGCCCAGAGCAGAATAGTGATGGCGGGCGGCAATATACGGCTTAGCATCCAGACCGCTACAGCCAGCATAATAACCCCAAATACTGCTTTGGTTGAATAAAGCCAAGTTCCGGCTTTCGGCAGTAGTTTTCCAGCAGAAGCGCCCAATAACAGCAACGGAACACCCATGCCCATACCCATGGCAAATAAGGCGCCGCCGCCTAACAAGGCATTTCCGGTTTGACCGATAAAAATCAGGGCACCTGCCAGTGGCGCGGCGACACAAGGTCCTACAATCAGCGAGGACAATGCGCCCATGATGGCAGCTCCCCAAAGAGAACCATCACGATGTTTTACGCTGGAGTTATGTAGCCTGGTTTTTAGCGAGTTGGGTAACTCAAGTTCATAAAAACCAAACATGGATAATGACAGTAACACAAAAATGGCGCTGAATAAGCCGATAATCCAAGGTTGTTGAAAGGTTGTCTGCAAATTACTGCCGAATAACGCAGCGAGTATGCCAAACACAGTGTAGGTGAGAGCTGAAGCGACAACATAGCTGAGGGACAGGAGAAACGCCCTAGCGGTCGTAATGCGATTGCCATGGCCTACAATAATGCCCGACAAAATCGGAATCATCGGAAAAATGCACGGAGTCAGTGATAACAATAAACCGAAACCAAAAAAACTGATCAATATCATCGCCAGGCTCTCATGCTGCAAGGATTGAACAATCTGATCTTGTTCGGAAAGCGCAGGTGTTGGCTTGGTGCCGGCAATCTGCTTAAGGTCCTGGGCGACGGGAAGCTCTAGGTCGACTTTCTTTGTCATCGGCGGATAACAAACACCACGATCAGCGCATCCCTGATATTTTGCCTGCAAGGTAATTGTATAAGCTGAACTGTTAGAGCGGATAACGGGCAAATCAAAACCAAGTTCGTCGTGGAAGATTTCAACTTGGCCAAATTCTTCGTCATGTGCCGGTGTGCCATGAGGTATGGAGTAATTTCCCAATTGGTTGCCGGCTGGATTAGTTAATTCTAATTGGATTTTCTCCCGGTAAAGATAATAGCCTTTTGCAATCTTCCAGTTAACATGGAGCGTGTTGGCATCTTTGACTACCGCAAAAAACTGGAAAGCCTGTTCCGCCGGCAATAATGCATCTTCAGTCAAATTTAGTTTTAAACCAGGAGGACCCTTTACAAGTTGCGCAAGCGGATTGGTGCGGGTAACGGGTGCAGACATCGGCAAATTAATATCAAAAATTTTTTTCTGCGGCGGATAACAGATACCTCTATCGGCACAGCCTTGATATTGCACCAGCAGTTTTATTGAAGAAGAAGCACCGGGTGGTATTAAAGAAACGGGGATTTTCAGGGTATTTCGGAAAATGACAATGTCGCCAAGATTTTCATCATGCTTGGTTTCACCTGCCGAAAAAACAGGGGTCACTGTGTGGATTTGTTCAGTTTGGGATTTGAACTGCATTTTATTGCGGTATAGGTAATAACCTTCGGCAATGTCCCAGGAAAGTTCAAGCTGATCGGCTGATATTGCTTTTGCAGAAATCTTGAATGCCTGGTCGGGCGCTAACAGTTCTTCATTAGCCAACGTAATAGCCGACTGGCCTATCAGCAACAAATAGAGAAAAATTATTTTTATGAATGGCATGAATCAATCCACTGCAGATATTCAGGTAAGCCGTTGTCAATAGGGACGGCAATTATTTCAGGAATTTCGTAAGGATGGTGCTCACTTATTGTTTTTTCAATCGCCTGATAACAGGATTTATTTGCTTTTATGAGCAATAAATGTTCCTGGGCCGATTCTATTTGTTGTTGCCAAAGGTAAATAGAGGTAATTCCCGGCAAAATGTTTACACAAGCAGCAACCTTGCCGGTTATAAGTAAGCGGGCAATTTTTTCCGCAGTGTCTTTATCAGGGCAAGTACAAAGAATTATTTGATATCGATTAGGCATTTTGTTGGATAGTAATACATAAGATTGGATATTATCCTAGAAATTAAACCGGATTGCCTTTATATTGTAAGCATGAGGTTAAAGACACAAGGCGCAAGGCTAAAATTCCAATTTTTCAACCTTTCCTGAATATTGATTAAGAGTATGTAGATGAAAGTTTTCCAAATGTTGTTTCTGGTGGTCTTGCTTATCCCTTTTGCAGAAATTTATTTGCTGCTGCAAGTGGGTAGTATAATCGGAGCTTTACCAACCATTTTTTTAGTGGTATTTACGGCGGCATTGGGTGCCTGGTTATTAAAGCAACAAGGTTTTGCTACCTTTCGGCGGTTTCAGGAAAATCTGGCACAAGGGATGATTCCTGCCTATGAAATGATTGAAGGCCCCATTATTCTGCTGGGCGGCCTGTTATTGTTAACCCCCGGCTTTATTACTGATATCCTGGGCTTTGCCTGTTTAATTCCGCCACTACGCAAAAAAATAGCCCAGTATGTGATTGAACATCATCTTATTCAGGCTGGAGGATTTTTTCAGCAAGAAAAGCCCGCTGATAAAAATATATTGGAAGGTGAGTTTCGCAAAGAAGATTAAGGGCAAGGCATAATAATCCTTTTTTGAGCCTTGCCCCTTTATATTTATTTGTTTTCTTCAGGGGTCTCGCTAGTTTCAGGACTGTCGCCAGCACAGCAGGTATTTTTGTTTAGCCCTGCATAAACCGGACAAAAGCCTGTAAATCCGGTGGCAACAAGAACCAGACCTATCAGCAATAAAGCAATTGAGGCGGTGAAAATAGAGATGGCGATTAACGCTGCACCGCCATACAGCCGGTATTTTTTTTCTTTCTCACCGACATTGTGTTCAAATTTAACCATACGTTTAAAGTCAAAACTCATCTTAATTTCCTCTCTGTGTGTTTGTTATTATTTTAGCGAAGCAATGATTCAATTCGTCATTACTGAAGCCAAAGCAATATACACAGCTTAAAAAAATGTGCAAGCAATAAAGCAATGGATGTCACTTCAATAATAGAATCTTTAAATGATGCCCAGCGTCAGGCAGTTACCGCGCCATCACAAGCCATGCTGGTGCTGGCGGGCGCCGGTAGCGGTAAAACTCGCGTGTTGGTGCATCGTATCGCCTGGCAGATTCAGGTGGAAGGTGTGCCTGCGCATGGCATTCTGGCAGTCACGTTCACCAATAAAGCAGCAAAGGAAATGCGGGGCAGAATTGAAAATTTACTGAGTATGTCTGCCCAAAGCTTATGGATAGGGACTTTTCACGGGATAGCTCATCGCCTGTTAAGGCGGCACGCAGTTCAGGCAAAATTGCCGGAGACTTTTCAGGTCATGGATTCCGGCGACCAGTTACGGGTCATCAAGCGACTGTTAAATACGCTTAATGTTGATGATAAGCAGTGGCCGCCAAAGGAAATGCAATGGTATATCAATGCCCAGAAAGAAGAAGGCATCCGGGCGCGGCATAGTGTCGAAACAGGGGATATTTATGATCGGCAAAGGCTAAGAATATACCGGGCCTACGAAGAGCTTTGCGAACGTTCCGGTTTGGTGGATTTTGCCGAATTGCTGTTACGGGCGCATGAATTGTTACGCGATAATCCGGCAATACTTGATTTTTATCAGCAGCGTTTCCGGCAAGTTCACGTTGATGAGTTTCAGGATACCAATACCATTCAATATGCGTGGTTGCGGTTACTGACGGAAGGTAAGGATAATCTGTTTGTGGTGGGTGATGACGATCAGTCCATTTATGGCTGGCGCGGCGCGAAAATAGAGAATATCTACAGCTTTCAAAAACACTACCCGAACCATCAAGTCATAAAACTGGAACAGAATTACCGGTCCACCGGCACTATTCTTAAGGCGGCCAACAAGATTATTGCCAATAATATGGGGCGTATGGGCAAAGAGCTATGGACCGACGCGGGTGAAGGCAACTTGATTTCACTGTACGCTGCTTTTAATGAGCAGGACGAAGCCTATTTTGTGGTCGAGCGAATTAAAGCCTGGGTCAATGAAGGAGGGCTGCGTAGTGATATCGCCATTTTGTACCGATCCAATGCCCAGTCCCGTCAGTTTGAAGAAAAATTGATGGCCACAGGCACACCTTACCGGGTTTATGGCGGATTGCGCTTTTTTGACCGAGCCGAAATTAAAAACGCGCTGGCTTATTTACGACTCATGTCCAATCGAAATGATGATGCATCGTTTGAGCGCGTGATTAACACACCAACGCGCGGCATAGGTGCCAAAACTTTGGATGATATACGCGGCATAGCCCGCGATCAGCGCATATCCTTATGGGCAGCCGTTATCGTATTGATTAATCAGCGCACCATGACGGCACGCGCGACCAATGTCCTGATAAGCTTTTTGGAATTGATTAAACAACTGGATAAACAAGCCGAAGGCTTGGCGCTTTATGAAAAGGTTAAGCTGGTAGTCGAAAGATGCGGTCTGGTTGAGCTGTATCAAAAAGAAAAAATGGATAAAGGCGAAGAAAAAGTAGAAAACCTGGAAGAGCTGGTCAACGCAGCGCGTCTTTTTGATTTCGATCAGGAAAATGAAGAAAATCTGGGTGAGCTGGATATGTTCCTGGCTCATGCTGCACTGGAGTCAGGGGATAGCCAGGCTGATGATTTTGAAGACTGCGTACAACTTATGACCTTGCATTCTGCCAAGGGCCTGGAGTTTAAGCTGGTATTTTTGGTCGGTATGGAAGAAGGCTTGTTCCCATCACAGCAGTCTGTTGATGACGCCGGCCGCCTGGAAGAGGAGCGCAGGCTCTGTTATGTCGGCATGACCCGGGCCATGCAGCAGCTGTATTTAACGTACGCCGAATCCAGGCGTTTATACGGACGTGAAACTTATCCCAGACCGTCACGATTCTTGCGCGAGCTTCCTTCCGAATTGCTTCAGGAAGTGAGGATGCGCGCCACGATCAGCCGCCCGGTTACTGCTGTCCAACCGAAACCGGCATCGTTACAGGCGACGGGAAGCTATAAGCTGGGGCAAAGAGTTCGTCATGACAAATTTGGTGAAGGTGTGGTTTTACAACTGGAGGGCTCCGGCGCTCAGGAAAGAGTGCAGATCAACTTTAAGCAAGTTGGCGTTAAATGGCTAATGTTGGCTTATGCCAAATTGGAAGTGTTGTAGGGGAAACTGCCGATAAGTGATTCTGCACTCAGATTAAGACCTAAGTGCAGAATCGATCAATATTAAGGCGTTAAGCCTTGTCCGACAATGATAACTTTCAACGCGTTGGTTCCACCTTCAACACCATTCAAGTCGCCTTTAGTGATGATAAATTTGTCACCATCTTTGGCTTGATTCCATTTTCTGAGCTCTTTGACAATGTTGCGGTTTACTTCAGCATGATCCTGACTGGTTTCGGTTTTGAAGTAAATAGGAAAAACGCCGCGATACAACGTGACTTTACCCAGGGTTTTTTCCTGGCTGCTTAACGCAAAAATAGGAATACCTGAACTGATTCTGGACATCCACAGCGGGGTTGATCCTGATTCAGTTAACGCAGCTATGCCTTTGATTTCGGTATGGTTAGCCATATACATCGCAGACATCGCAATCGCTTCATCATCGCGCTGAAATTGAATATTGATGCGATGATCCGATTCACGAACGCTACGTTGTTTTTCCGCTTCAATACAGATGCGATGCATTGCTTCAACAGCTTTAACCGGATGTTTTCCAGAGGCCGTTTCTGCTGATAACATAATGGCGTCGGTACCATCATAAACGGCATTGGCAACATCAAACACTTCTGCACGTGTAGGAATCGGGTTATCAATCATGGACTCCATCATTTGTGTAGCAGTAATGGCAACACGATTGAGTTCCCGGGTACGTTTAATCAGTAATTTCTGTACAGCAGGCAAGTTGGCATCGCCGATTTCAACACCCAGATCGCCACGAGCCACCATCACGGCATCAGATGCCAGGATGATCTCGTCCATAATTTCCGGGACTATCGCTTCCGCACGTTCAACTTTAGAAACAATACCCGCATGACAGCCTTCAGCAACCAATAAACGACGTGCTTCATTAAGATCGTCAGCACAACGCGGAAAAGAAACAGCAACAAAATCGCACTTCATGATCGCGATAGTTTTGATATCTTCTTTATCCTTATCCGTTAATGCGGCTGCAGAAAGGCCGCCGCCTAACAGGTTAATGCCTTTATTGTTGGACAGGTCGCCGCCGACAACAACAGTACAGTTAACGCGCATGTTCTCAACATTAACTACATCCAGCACGATACGGCCATCATCCAGTAACAGTCTGCTACCAGGTTTGACTTCCAGGGCTAGTGGTTCGTAGGTGATGCCGACCTGGGTGTTATCGCCCGCAGTAGGATCGAGATTAATGTCCAAGGCAAAATCCTGACCTTCATTTAGAAATACCTTGGTATCTTTAAATCGGGCAATACGAATTTTAGGGCCTTGCAAATCGGCCAGAATACCTACGCGTCTCCCGGTTTTCTTGCTGAGTTCGCGAATAGCGTTGGCTCTGTCGATGTGATCTTGAGCGGAACCATGGGAAAAGTTCATCCGAACAACGTCAATACCCGCCTTGAATAAGCCTTCAAGCACACCAGGCTTATCAGTTGCGGGGCCGAGTGTGGCTAAAATCTTGGTTCTTCTTAACATTAGGGGTGGAATTCCTTATTTGGCATTTACAAAAGCAATAGTGGTGTCCAGCATACGATTTGAGAAACCCCATTCGTTGTCATACCAGGACAAAACTTTTACCAAACGTCCGCCTAGTACTTTAGTCAGGGGTGATTCGTAAATAGATGATGCAGGATTGTGATTAAAATCAATTGAAACCAGTGGTCTTTCGTTGATATCCAGAATACCTTTTAATGCGCCTTTGGATGCAGCAGTCAGAATTTCGTCAATTTCTGCTTTGCTGGTGTCTCTGGCGGCCTGGAAAGTTAAATCGACTACAGAAACATTGATTGTAGGTACGCGCATAGCAAAACCATCGAGTTTTCCTGCCAATTCAGGCAATACCAAACCAACAGCAGCAGCGGCACCGGTTTTGGTTGGAATCATGGATTGTGTTGCTGAGCGGGCGCGGCGTAAATCGCTGTGGTAGACGTCAGTCAGAACCTGGTCATTGGTGTAGGAATGAATAGTGGTCATTAAGCCGCTTTCAACACCAATCGCGTCATGTAAAGGTTTTACAAGCGGCGCCAGGCAGTTAGTTGTGCACGATGCGTTAGAAATAACTGTATCTGACGCTTTCAAAGTGTTGTGGTTTACGCCAAATACAATTGTTCCGTCTACGTCATTGCCGCCTGGTGCTGAAATAATGACTTTTTTAGCGCCGGCAGAAATATGGGCAGACGCCTTGGCTTTGCTGGTGAAAAAACCGGTACATTCGTGAACAACATCAATACCCAGATCCGCCCAGGGTAGTTTTGAAGGATCTCTTTCTGAGAAAACTCTAATTCTGTCGCCATTAATAACGATGTAGTCGCCATCGACAGTGACTTCAAAAGGAAATTTTCCATGCACTGAATCATATTGTGTCAGGTGCGCATTGGTATTGCTGTCGCCTAAGTCATTGATTGCAACTATTTGAATTTCATTGGTACGGCCAGACTCGTATAATGCACGGACGATATTGCGTCCAATACGACCATAACCGTTGATTGCAACTTTAATTGGCATTGAGTATCTCCAGAGTGATGATGTGAAAAATAATTAAGGGGGTGAGTCGAAGATTTTAAGTTTGTGTAACTATACCAAAATATAGGGTGTTTAGTCTATTGATGATAAATGCGAGAATATCGCACTTTCATACCAGATTGATTCAAGATTAAAGGTCTATTGTGATTGATCAAATAAATGCTATTCTGCCGCAGACTCAATGCAGACAATGCGGCTTCCTTGGTTGTCGTCCTTACGCTGAAGCAATTGCATCAGGGCTTGCGGACATTAACCAATGCCCGCCGGGTGGTGATGAGGGTATTCTCGAGTTAGCTCATTTGCTAGGTATTAACCCCAAGCCCCTTAATTCACAATTCGGGCAGCATAAACCTAAAAGTGTTGCGTTTATTATCGAGAAAGACTGTATCGGCTGTGCTAAATGTATTGCCGCCTGTCCAGTCGATGCCATTTTAGGTGCAGCAAAATTCATGCATACAGTGATCGCTTCGGAATGCACCGGCTGTGAGCTTTGTATCGCGCCCTGCCCGGTAGACTGTATTATCATGATGCCATTGCCAACGCCCGCAGATAATGAGGCGTCGCTGATAAAAGCGCAGAAATCCGCCCGTGCGCAACTTGCAAAGCGGCGTTATGAAACTCGCTGTTTGCGCAAAGAAAGAGAAAGCAAGGAAAAAGCAGAGCGTGCGAAACAAAAAAGAGCTGAATTGATTAATAAGAAATCAGGAAGCTCAAATAAGGAATAGAGAACTCGTTATGAAACACCCGGAATTCTCCCTAACTGACGAATTAATTTATCTTAACCATGCCGCCGTAGCGCCTTGGCCTAAAAGAACCGGTGCAGCGGTGATTGGGTTCGCAGAACAGAACACCCGTTATGGTTCACACTTTTATCCGGACTGGTTGAACGTGGAAGCCGAATTACGCGTACAATTACAGACTTTATTAAATGCTCCTTCCACTGATGACATTGCCCTTGTTAAAAACACCTCGGAAGCCTTGTCCTTTGTCGCCTACGGCTTGACGTGGCAGGCCGGCGACAATATTGTCTCCAGTAATGAGGAATTCCCTTCCAACAGACTGCCTTGGGAATCCCTGGCCGATCAGGGCGTAGAATTTCGTCAGGCTGATCTGAAGAGCGCCATTACGCCTGAAGATGCTTTATTTGCGCTGATAGACAGCAAGACGCGCTTATTGACCATCAGTTCCATACAATTTGCCACGGGTCTGCGTATGGACCTGGAAAGGATTGGCGAATTCTGCAAACGGCATGGCATTTTATTTTGTATTGATGCCATCCAGAGTCTGGGCGCGGTGCAGTTTGATGTGCAGGCTTATCAGGCGGATTTTGTCATGGCCGATGGTCACAAGTGGATGTTCGGTCCCGAAGGTTTGGGTGTTTTTTACACCACTCCTGAAGCCAGAGACAAATTAAAGCTGACCCAGTACGGCTGGCATATGATGAAGTGCACGCATAATTATGAAAACAAGCCTTGGGAAATTCACCCCACTGCCCGCCGTTTTGAATGCGGAAGTCCCAATATGCTGGGCATTCATGCTTTTTCTGCCAGTTTGTCTTTGTTGCTGGAAACAGGCATGGCTAAAGTCGAAGCGCTGATTATAGAAAAATCCGACTATTTGAAGGATGCCATAGATGAAAACGAAGCATTGATTTTATTGTCGGAGCGGCAAAGTCGATTGAAATCCGGCATTATTATCTTTAAAAACCGGACGGTTGCAAACGAAATGCTTTATAAATATTTGCAGGAAAACGGTGTGGTTTGCGCCTTGCGAGGCGGAGGCATACGATTTTCTCCGCATTTTTATAATACGCTTGAGGAAATTGATCGGGCGCTTGAGTTGGCCACGTTGTTGTAAATAAATTAGCCAACGGCTTAGAAAACAAAGGTGCCCTTGTTGATGTGCGATGAGTATATCTTAGGAAGCCAATCATTCTCGGCCCCGCCGGACACCGTGCTAATTCAATTGAAAGTATTTAAGCAAAATAATCGGTGTCGCCAAACCAATCTACCGCATCTTGATTCGTAGGCTTTTTACTAACCAACTCGTCCAGGACATATTCCAGCCCATAAGAATTGCCATTATCAAATGCCTCATTTATGGATTCGATAATATCATTAGAAGTATTCGAATTTTCGGTAACCATTTTTTACCTTCCTGTTTCACTGACTGATGTAAGAAATTAAGTGTAGTACAGATAAATCTCTTATCTTGAAAAATAATAACTTATGTGATACCACTCTTAACGTGCACTTTGTTTGCCGAACAAAAACTGAAAGCGATAACGGGGTGGTGTCATTTAACAGACAGGCTTTAGGAATAAAAAACAAATGGCTTGAACAATGCGGTTTGAAGGGTGGATAAGGATAACTCATACTCCATACGTTAAGTATCAGGACAAACAAGTGATGGCTGTTTTGCCCGGCGAAATTGACAGTGAACAACACGGGGTTGCACTCATGAAAAAGACAGGGGTAGATTGTTATTCAGGTTTAAACATTTCTGCAACCCGTTAGCAACCGCTCCCGTCTCAATCATAGGGGCTTCAAGCTAGCCAAAAGTCGATCCGTTCCAGCCCCAGAACTCGGCCGGGCAATTGCTGAATTCGATATAAATACGCTCGGCTGGCAACGACAAAAAAGCCGTTAACAACCTGCTAATCGATGCGGACAGAGCCTTTGCTTGCGCAGCGCTCAATCCTATGCTTTTACATTCCAGATAAGCCAGCGGCTGGTGGCTGCCACCGAATAACATGGCATTGCCGCCAGCCAATTCCACCATCACATAGCGTTCCGGTTTGCCGGTCTCTTTGGCGAGTAATTGTGAAAGTCCGCTGAGCAGGGGTTCGGATTGGCTTTGATCGATGGTAACGTTGGTGCTGAGTTTTAAGAAAGGCATGATGTGCTCCTCAAAATAAAAGTGAACATTAAGCTGGAAAGTCTCAAAATGTCAGATTGTCTGATTGTAAATCTGCTTACCAGACTTTACGAAGCCAGTGCCTGAATTTCCTGTTGCCACATGGCCACTTCCACAACAGGATGTTTCTGGCGTGCTTGCTCAACAATCAATTCCAGCTTTTCGGCAACGCTATCTTCCAGCCAATCGGTTCCGCATAAATTACAAACTTGGGCGGGTACATCGCGGACAACGGCAATACCAAAACCCAATTAATCTATAAAATGTAACCTCAAACCCTCAATCAGAGGGGGATCTTTCAACGCCAATTAATGAGGTTACAAAGTAATGACATCATCATCCGCAGCAGATTTCAAGCAGAATTATCAAATTAGCGATCTATCCGAACACCAATTGACCGATTATTTCAGCGATTGGCTGTAATCCCATTCCTGGAGTAGCGTCAAACTTGATCTGTACGGCCTTAAATTCTTCTCTACCTATGTACTCAATACTTAACCCATATTTAACACTTCAAAATAATAAACATTTATAATCAATACATTACATAAAAAACCCATGTGGCACTACATTCTGAAAAATAGCGGCCATTGTCGGTTGATTATACGATCGTTTTGCACACACCTCCGGGGGCGGAATCAAGGTTTAGGGCGCGATAAATAGCCAACTGCTCGGGCTCGGCGCGGGTGGCTTTGCGGACATGCAGGGCGCGCCCGTCGGCGCGCCGGAAGCTGGCCGATGCGCTCCCACAGTTTGGTGATGCGTTTTTCGGTACGCGGACGGGACAAGCCGTCGGCAATGGCGTCCAGCCCGGCTTCAAAAGCTTCACAAAAACGCCTGGCCATGGCCTCTTCTTTCTGACCTCGGGCTTCAGAATAGCAAAATAAGCGGACTTCCTGCCCGTCTTCGGAGAGGACTTTTTGACCGCGTACCGTGTCGCCGGTGGCAGTTTCAATGTCGATCGCCTGCTCGGGATTAAAGTGCCGGGTACGCTCGCGGCTAACCACCAGGTAACGGTAGCCTTGGCTTTTGAGCCAGTCGATATTGGCTTCTGAAGCGATTCCTGGTCGGTAGCGGAATTGTTGGTGTGGGTTCGACGTATATACATGCTGCGAAGATAATGTAGACCGGGTGAGCGCGCAAGAGGGCAGGATAACAATTACGGTACTGCAAAACATAATAACTCCAAAACTCAGTTGCCTATAACAAAATTTCAATAACTTACATAAGGCCCTCTGCTTGTTTTTGGCTAAATTTAGGGGGTTGGTGTTAAATATGGGCTAAGGATTCTCGGTCTGGGGTAGCGCAACCGAATTACTAGCGGATCCCGGCGCAGCCTGATCCGTCGCGGGAGCTGACGCTGGCGGCTGAGCCGGAGTGGATACATGCGGAGCAACAGCGGGAAGCGAAGGTTTTTGTTTGGATTCAGCGGGAGAGGCCGGTGATGCGGTAAGCCCCGGGGCTTGATCCTTTGTGCTCGCGGGCTGCAATGACCCCGTCAAAGCTGTACTAGTAGTCTGAAGTGCTTGTGCTGTGCATGTCGCTTTGTAAGGCTTTCCTGGAATGTGAGTAGCCCATTCTTGTGGGGTTAAGTTGCGGCCGATCCGCCGGCAAGCCTCACGGACTAGGGCGTCCCGCGCGAAAGACCATACCTGCAAGTCCAGGTGTGGCCAGACTCCCTCTATAGGCATGCTCGCTGTTGCAAGATGGGTTCCATCATGGCTAAGAGCGATGCTCTCGATGGCTTCCGCAGCTTGGACTTCGTAGCTCAGTGTAGGCACCTTATCTTGATATAGGAAGCCAACCGCCGAGGGTAATGGAACCCGCCATACTCTCACCATGGACTTACCAGCAAGGGCCTCTTTGCTAGCGACTGCCATAAGCGTTCCGTCGCCGTTCATGGCAACCGTTGCAATTGGCTTATCGACGTTGAAACGTGCCGTTTCTGTCAGGCTGTCCAGGTTGAGCCTGACAATGGTAGTAATTGCGTCGTCGCCACCCGTAGTGACAACCATCTGCTTTCCGTTTTCACTAAAGGCTATTGCCCCTATCTTCCCGGAGAAGGCTTTGGTGCGAGGGCTGTTATGCCCGGAAGGATCAACAAGGATCACAGAGTCGCCACGGTCACTCACTTCCACATAGCCAATGACCCTTGCTTCGGGGCCGAGTGCAGTGATCAACCCGATTTTGGGGAGGGAAACGGTCCTTATGGACTTCTTTGCCTGGATATCAATAATGCTCCTCATGTTGTCTTTGAGGGCGACCAACACAAACCGGCCTTCGGGGCTTAGTGCGAAGGGGTCATCTCCGGTCTCAAGAGAGACATCAGTCAAATTCCATGCCTCACGGCTCCAATGGCTGTTTACAGGGGGTGATCCTGGAACTGTCCATGAAGAAATGCTCAGCGCATCTGTATCATCCAGGCTCCCCCATGTGGCTGTCACCAGCTTGTTGTCTGGTCCTCCGAAGGCGATTTTTGGGGCTTGCTCTCCGTTTATAGAGCCCTCCCAAGTTGCAGGCCCTGACAGAGGCCAGGCAAGCACTTGCTTGGTCGGTGCGTAAAAGATGAGAAGGGAGGACCCGCCATCAAGAAAGCCAAGAAGTGATCGTTCACCCTCTGGGAGTCGAGCCACTTCTTGCAGCCCTTCTTTGTTCACTTCCCAGACTCTGATATGTGAGTTTAAACCGTCGCTGATTTGTGCAGCCAGTCGCTGTACGGTGCCGCCGTCTTTGGAAGATAGTTGACCCACAGCGATATGTTCAACACTTCCCTCTACCAGAATTTCAGTCTCAGCATCGAAACGCCGGGTTTGTGGTTTGGTGTCTTGAGCGAGGTCGGGCAACAACCAAAGACCAGCGAACCCTGTCATCTTTGTGCGAAAATCTCTGCCGCCAACCGACACGAATTTACCGTCTGCACTGAAAGCTACGGCTTTTGGATACATTATATTCCCCACGTCGAGCTCAATGTCATTACACTTGCCGCCCACAAAGTCAATCCCGACCAGACTCGTTGTCTCGGCGTCACTGTCGCCCGACACTAGCGCGATGAAATGCGCATCGGGGCTGAGGGCGATAGCCGAAATATGCCCGTCTTTATATGCGAGCACGCACTCTATGCCGGTTGGCACATAGGATTGGCCTTCAAGCAAGAACAGCCCGGCATTCGATTTACCAGCGATGACAAGATATTTTCCGGCGTCGCTGACGGCAATAGCCCTAACGTCCACGCATAGGGCGGCACAGGTTTCTTTGGATAGGGAGCCAACCTCTTCACCTTGAGGCAGCCGCTTGACGACAATCTTATCCGGTTCTTTCCCCACAACCACCTTTCCGGTGGCATCGACTGCCCATGCCTCCTCAATGTGTCCTCCCACGGGCTCGGGAGGACCCGGAAGCAGAGAGACCCCATTCCGCAAAGCGCCAAGTCCCTGGGGAGTCGGAGTAAGGTTAACCGACTCAACCGCAAGCAACACGCTTCGGGCGAGAGCGTCCCAGGACGGCTCTAACTGAATACTGGCTGACTCCGTTGCGAGTTGGCGGGCGAGCGCAAGATTCGCCCGATTCCTAGCTTCGAAGTATTGCCAGCCAGCCAGCATGGCCACCAGCAGCACCGCGACCAATCCGAACCGCGTTCGGCGAACAATATTCTTCTGGGCTTCCGCAATCTGCTTAAAATTGCTAATCTCACGCTCGTGCTGCTCCCTCTTTTCCGCCTCGCGTTTTTGTTGCGCTTCACGGCAGCTGTTTAGATAGGCACGCTCGTCGGAGTCGGCGGCAACCACATAGCCCGGCGTTGCCAGCAGAGCTTCGGCTTTCGTTAAGCGTTCGCCCTGAGTGGCCAGCATGTCCACGCGCTGGCCTGCCTTTTTCCATTCGTCCGCCAAGCGCCGGATGGAGTCCCTTAGCAGCAGGTTGTCCAGGTCATCGATGAGCCACTCGTGCAGCTTCGGCCATTGGCGAAGCAGGCTTTCGTGGGCCACCTCAATGGCATCCTTGTCGCGTATCAAAAGGCGTGCTTCCACCAGACGCTCCACCAGCGGGTAAACGTCGGCGGGCAATTCAGCGATCTTGGCTACCTGGCGCATCGGTTCGTTATTCTCGGGGTTGATCCGCGCCAGAAACGGAATGAATGCCCGCCGCAGTCCCTGCTCTTGTTCCGCTCGCCCGGCGGGGATCACCGGCGGCCGGTAGGGTTCCCGCAGCGCCGTATCGATTGTTTCCTGGAAGATTGCCGCCTGCACGGTTTCGTGACTGCCGCGGATAGCCTCATAATCTTCCAGCGTCAGGTCGCCGTCACTGCCGTACTTGTGATAGAGCTTTTCAAGCGCGAAACCCAGTAGCGGGAGGGTATCTGCGCCTTCCGAAAAATCGGTGAGCAGCCGCTCTGTCAACCGCGAATCGATGGTGAGGTTCCGTCCGGCCTGGGTGGTGCGTTCTGCCGGGCCATTGATGACCCGCTCGAACTGGCCGGGCGGAAAAGGCCGCAGGTCGAACAGCCGGGGTTTGACGCTGGACAGGCCTGGCGCTGTTTGCAGGCGTTCGTAACGATCGGAGCGGATCGTCAATACGACAATGGTTCGCCCGCTTGGGCCGGAACGCGTACCCAAACCGGCAGCGTCGTCGCTGTCACCCAGTAGGCCGGCCAGTAGGACCAGGAACGATTCGGCCTCGGCGGCGCCATCAGGATTAAATAGCTCCTCTGCCTGATCGATGGAGAGCACAATGCTTGGAGCTTGCAGATCAGCTTCTCCTACGATTCGATCGAGCAGGTATTGCTCAAGTTTTAGGAGCAGCGCGTCGAAGGCTTCGGGGCCCGCGTGGAGCCACTTTTCAATCTCTCCTAGTGTAATTTTTCCACCCAGTTGACCTAATGCCGCAGTGAGAGCCGGCGCCAGTCCCTCGGCACCGAACATCACGGCGTTGCGTGGGCGAATCACCGGCAGGGGGAAAAACTGGCGGTCGTTGCGTGCGAGGCGGGGCAACAGCCCCGCGCGCATGAATGACGATTTACCGGAACCGGAAGCCCCGAGGATCACCAGCATCCGCTCGATACCGTTTCTGTGCATATCCCACAGCGCCTCCATGCCATGCAAGACTTGTGCATTTCGGCCAAAGAAGACTGCCGCATCCGCCGCTTCCAAAGGTTTCAGGCCACGGTAGGGTGCGCGCTCCGGATCGTTTTCCGGGGGCCAGGGGAAATGCTCGGCGCTGATGCCTGATTTCTGCAGGCCGATCTTCAAACGCTCCAAACCCTCCGTCAGGAATGAGCATTCGGTGGCTTGTTCGCGGAAGTCGAAGCGAATAGTGGTCTGGGCTCCGTCTCCATAGAGCGGACACCATTGCCAATCGGGCGGTAACTCCTGGGTATTGCAGGGTTTGACGAGGGCAAGAAAAAGATGTTTGCGGAGCGTTTCCGCATAGCGGAACTCGAGCCTGCATTCGGCCGAGGCGAGCCAGGCGGGCGAGACCAGGCATAAAACCGCTTCGCAACGGTCGGCGGCATTCTTCAGCGCGTCCTTCCAGCGCTCGCCAGGACTGAGGCCATCCTTGGCGTCGATGTCAAGGAAGGTATCGTCCCAGCCGTTGTCGACCAACCATCGCTTCAGCGCGGCGGCTTCCTTGGCGTCGTTGCTGTTATGACTAATGAAAATCTTCGCCATAAGATAGATCTCCTTATGTGGTGAGGACATCATAAACATCGTGGATCAGCGAGGAAATGCAGGTTCGATGGCTATTCTCATTCGCCCTGGCGATTCCCCAAAAAGCCAGAGCAGTTATGGTGTCCGTGGTATTCTTCGAGTTCCGCCTTGTCTTGCGTGGATAGAAAGTCCACTGGGCTTAAGCAATCATTTCGACCGAATTCTGCTCTTGAATTGGAACCTCTGTCAAGGGATGAAAATTGTGAAAATAAGGTTTTAAAGGATTAACAAACAGGAGTCGAGGATGTTCAAAGCAACACATGGGGATTGGATTGTGGCCAACCCGAGCTCTTGACAAAGTACTTTTTTGCCGGGTTCGAGATGTGAATCAGAGACAAGTGAATCGGGTGAGTGAAAAACAGGAATTAATGGGATCAGGACGGCTAGACAAGGCAGCGTATCTAGGGTGGCGCAAGTCCAAATCACTCCAACTTAGAGGTAATGATAGCCTCTCCAAGACCTGTAAGTTGGAAACAATACGGGGTGAAATGATTGTATTTAAACCCACATTCAATTATTAACGAACTGATTTATTAGAAATTATTTAAATATACACTTATTAGTGATACACCCATTGGTACACCTTTTTTGCGAGCTTACATGGTAATAATAGGACTAATTAAAAATAGTCAGTACTTTGTGTATTACTTTATTAGCTCTACCGAACTCAATGCAAAAATAACCCAATGAAGTAATAAGCTCGCTAAGCTTTTACTTGTTTTGTGGCTTTAGGGTAAATTATTATCATTAAGAGTTAAGCTCCTTATTCTCTACCTTGGACCGGCATAAGCTGCGCTCAGTAATGTCTGTTACTCCATCACAAATACTCGGTTCCTGATGCAGTAAAGCCCGGCATTCCGTGCTCAAAGCACTATCCCGAATACTGTAACAGTAGGCTATCTCCTGGTGTTCAATAGCTTGGCAGTATGCCCGTTGATCAGGAGGCAGGTTGTAGCAGTTGGCGGCGGTAACCGCTACCAGAAGCAGGTTCACGCGCTGACCTCTATGCCCAGGTTCTGCGTGCTATGTGACAGCTGATAAAGCAGGTCTGCAAGTTCCTGAATCATCTCACGCATCGCCAACTGCTCTTTCCAGGCAGTAGGAATTCCAGCGCAGCCATAATACGCGCCAGCAATTTGCCCACAGCCGGCCGCCGTGGTATCGGCATCATCGCCCAGATTTGCTGCCTTGAGAATGGCATCGCTGAACGTGTCGGTTGTCCAGAAACACCATAGTGCCGCTTCCAGACAGTCAACCACATAACCGGTGCCGCGTATTTCATGTTCGCTTTTAGAGCGGTAATTACCGTTGGCTATACCGGGAATCTTGGGTGTTCCACTAAAAGATAGGCGATCAATAAACAACAGGTTCTCTTTATGCTCGCCTGCCAACGCAGCCAGGAGTTGACGACTATATAATCGACAGGCATCAATACATTCATCTGCACCATGGGTGGTGCGTGAACTTTCAGCTGCAAACGCAACGGCTTGTTCAATATCCGGATAATAAAACATCGGTATGGGGGCCAGGCGCATCAAGCTGCCATTACCGGCTGACCACGTATCGGCGGAACCGGCGTAGGGATTACCGTGGGCTTTGTAACCGCGCAATGCACTGCTGACGGTGTTGCCAATATCAAAACATCGGCCGTTGCTACTCAAATAACCTTCATTGTGCCAACGGCAGTAACGTTGCATTTGATCATCGGCATCAAAGCCCTGGCTTTCCAACAAGCTGGTAGCAAGGCACAAGGCCATGGAGGTGTCATCGGTCCATTGTCCCGGTTTAAGACGAAATGGCCCACCGCCGACCATATCAGTAATGGGAATAAAACTACCTTTGGGTTTAAATTCCAAGGTGGTACCAACCGCATCACCTACAGCTAACCCCAACAGGCAGCCACGAAAACGATCTAAGGTATCCATATTCAGTATCCTCATGATGTTGGTGCAATTATTCAAACCGTAGTGTACAGTTTATTCAAAGCCTGAATGACGGCATGATCGTTGGCATGGTTTAGTACCTTTAGCAGCTGCGGTTTGGGCACCAGCATCACTGCTTGTGATTCCCAACCCATTTGTGTAGGTAATCCACTAATGCGTCTAGCAGTGTAATACCTGGTAATGGTTGTCGTACGTTCAAAGTCGCCGATCAACCCGGTGATTTTAACCTGTATTCCGGCTTCCTCATGCGCTTCTTTGATCGCAGTGGCCTGTGGGTTCATGCCAGGTTCTAAGCGGCCTTTGGGGAAAGTGGCCTTATAACCGCCAAAGGCATTGGTGGGCGCCACTACCCAGAAACGACCATCCGATTCAATGACGACAACTCCAGCAGACAATTTTTTGCCGTTTTTGGGTTTCAGCGGTGGTTCATCGATTTTTGTCTGACCTTCAACATGCATCCAACCAGCCAGTGTTTTAGGTGCAGTCTGCCAGGGCTGAAAAGCTATGCCATTTAACTCGGCGGGAAATTGACCATTGGGTAACATAATGGCCAATTTGGTAGGATCGGCAAATGCTGACATGGGCAAGGGGTGAGTGGGATGATAAATAGTGACCCATTCGCCTTGGTCATTAAGACGAGGATGGCATACCCCAGGATCATCAATCAGTTCATCGTCGTCATTGTACCGGGTACCTGGATGCAGCGATTTCTGATAGACGGGTTGAATAATTTCCGGATAACTGCTGATGTCTGGAACGGCTGGTTCAACCGGAACCTGTTCATTGCCGCCCTTAATCATCTGCAAGTGTGTCTTCTCCGGTTCGTTCATTTCAGCTATATCATTGAGCATGGATTCCATGATAAACGGCGCCCCCATCCATTCTTCAACATATTCCGGGTCATCGGCAGTACCGCCTGCAAATATCTGATAGAGGTCATCGCGCTGGCGAGCAATAATAAAAACGCCTTCATAATCCTCTTTGTCATGATGGGAAATGAACGAGGAAACAGCTTCTAAAATAGTGGATACGTTGTATTTATAATCTGACATCTGATTTTCGCCCTAATATGAGTGGTAGCCAAGGAAATAGCAGCGACCCGGTTTGATGCTGTTTTCTAGTTAACGAGTGAATCAGTTTAGCGTACTTCTGGCTCAAAAGGTGTGCCCAGATAAAATCGTTGTAAACAGCCATTGCAGGCGCAGATTTGTTATATAGTGGCTGCACGGAAATCAATTAATGACATATGTGTCAATATGTTACAATTATTTCGCAGCATGAAGATGTGCTGAACTGACCCTGATTT
>CAYVFT010000063.1:0-20528 GCA_964450225.1 uncultured Crenothrix sp.
TCATGGCCAAAGAAAAATTTTCACGTAGTAAACCACATGTTAACGTAGGTACTATCGGACACGTTGACCACGGCAAAACGACGCTAACAGCTGCTTTAACAACAGTAATGGCTAAATTGCACGGCGGTGCAGTAAAGGCATTCGATCAGATTGATAATGCACCTGAAGAGCGTGCGCGTGGCATTACCATTGCTACGTCGCATGTGGAATATGAATCGGCGACACGGCACTATGCGCACGTTGATTGTCCTGGTCATGCTGACTATGTAAAGAACATGATCACGGGTGCAGCGCAAATGGATGGTGCGATTCTTGTTTGTTCAGCAGCTGACGGCCCGATGCCACAAACCAGAGAGCATATTCTGTTATCAAGACAGGTAGGTGTTCCTTATATTGTGGTATTTCTGAATAAAGCCGATATGGTCGACGATGAAGAGTTGATCGAGCTGGTTGAGATGGAGCTCAGAGAATTGCTGGATATGTATGAATTTCCAGGCGATGATACGCCTATTATCAGGGGTTCGGCCTTACTTGCATTGCAAGGCGATGAAAGTGAAATCGGTATGCCCTCGGTGGTCAGATTGGTTGAGGCATTGGACAGCTATATTCCCTTGCCAGAACGAGCAGTGGATGGTGCGTTCTTGATGCCTGTTGAAGATGTATTCTCGATTTCAGGTCGCGGTACCGTGGTCACGGGGCGTATTGAACGTGGCATTATCAAAGTTGGTCAGGAAGTTGAAATTGTTGGCATCAGACCGACGGTTGCAACAACCGTTACGGGCGTTGAAATGTTCCGTAAATTGCTGGATCAGGGTGAGGCTGGCGATAACGTTGGGCTGTTGTTAAGGGGTACCAAAAGAGACGACGTAGAGCGCGGTCAAGTATTGGCACACAAGGGCACCATTAAACCTCACGCCCATTTCAATGCGGAAATTTACGTATTGTCAAAAGATGAGGGTGGTCGTCATACGCCATTCTTTAATGGTTATCGCCCTCAATTCTATTTTAGAACCACTGATGTAACGGGTGCGGTTGATCTGCCAGAAGGTGTTGAAATGGTCATGCCTGGTGATAACATCTCTGTAAAAGTTAAATTGATTTCGCCGATTGCTATGGAAGAAGGTTTGCGTTTTGCAATTCGGGAAGGTGGACGCACAGTCGGTGCAGGCGTTGTTGCATCAATACTTGAATAATGTTTTAAATTAGTATAGTATTCCAGGTTTTGTAAAGTTTGTCTGAATGTAGGTCAGTAGTTCAATTGGTAGAATGGCGGTCTCCAAAACCGCTGGTTGGGGGTTCGAGCCCCTCCTGGCCTGCCACTCAGGTTAAACAAATCAATATTATCTATTTTAAAAATAAATAACACATGAATACTCAAGCAGAGCCAGCAACTTCAGTTGCTGATATTGTCAAGCAAGTCTTTTCTGTTTTCTTTGTGGTTGCGGGTATTGCCGCATTCTACTATTTCTCAACGGATCATTCCTATTTCAAAGAAGTTCGACTTTTATATCGAGTCCTAGGGTTGGTTCTTGTCGTGTTGATGGCATTAGGCGTGATGTTGACTACCGATTTGGGTCGTGCTGTTTGGGATTTCGTGCTAGAGTCCAAGCAGGAAGTAAGAAAGGTTGTGTGGCCTACTCGTGAAGAAACGATGCGAACCACGCTGCTGGTATTCGCCATGGTTTTTATCGTGGGTTTAATCCTGTGGCTGCTGGATATGTTCCTCTTTTGGGGTGTGCGTCTTTTAACTGGTCAGGGCGGGTAAAAGAATGGCGCTACGTTGGTATGTTGTGCATGCCTATTCAAACTTTGAAAATAAAGTTAAGCAAGCATTAGAAGAAAGAATAAAGAGAGAAGGGCTGGGTCAGTATTTTGGGAAGATTCTGGTTCCCACAGAAGAGATTGTTGAGATGCGAATGGGTCAGCAGCGTAAAAGCGAAAGAAAATTCTTTCCTGGGTATGTGCTTGTGCAGATGGAATTGACTGACGAAACATGGCATTTGGTTAAGGATGTTCCTAGGGTATTAGGCTTTATAGGTGGGACTTCAGATCGTCCAGCGCCTATCTCGGAAAAAGAGGCAATGTCCATACTCAATAGGGTGGAAGAGGGGGTAAATAAACCTCGTCCAAAAATTCTATTTGAAGTTGGAGAAGTCATTAGGGTCATTGATGGGCCATTTAAAGACTTTAATGGAGTGGTAGAAGAGGTTAATTACGAGAAAAACAAATTAAAAATATCAGTGCTCATTTTTGGTCGGTCAACATCTGTTGAATTAGGATTTGGGCAGGTTGAAAAAAGCTAATAGTAAAGTTCAAACATTAAGTTTCAATCGTTTTACTGGATCTCTGGCTTAATAAGGCAGGGATTTTTGTGTCTAGGGGGAGCTGAAAAGCGTTTGTACCCATTGTGGAGTAAAAAATGGCAAAAAAAATAACAGCATATATAAAACTGCAAGTGAAGGCAGGTGAAGCAAATCCAAGTCCGCCGGTAGGGCCTGCATTAGGTCAGCGTGGCGTGAATATTATGGAGTTCTGTAAGGCATTTAATGCTAAAACTCAGGACGTAGAAAAGGGTTTGCCTTTACCAGTTGTTATCACGGTTTATAGTGATCGTAGTTTTACTTTTATCACCAAAACACCTCCCGCTTCAATTTTACTAAAAAAAGTAACAGGTATTAAAAGTGGCAGCAGCAATCCTAATACCAAGAAAGTCGGCACAGTGAGTCTGGCACAATTGGAAGAAATTGCTAAAACAAAAATGGAAGATTTGAATGCCGCAAATCTTGAGGCGGCTGTAAAAACAATTGCAGGCAGTGCGCGTAGCATGGGTCTGAATGTGGAGGGATTGTAATGGCTAAGTTGTCGAAAAAAGGAAAACTCATTAAAAGCAAAGTCGATAGAACCAAGCAATATTCAGTCACTGAAGCGGTGCAGATATTGAAAGAGCTAGGTACTGCAAAATTTATTGAAGCGATTGATGTTAGTGTAAATCTGGGTGTCGATCCACGTAAATCAGATCAAAATGTGCGAGGCGCCACTGTTTTGCCAAATGGGACTGGTAAAACAGTTCGAGTAGCGGTTTTTACTCAAGGTCCTAACGCAGATGCAGCAAAAGCAGCTGGTGCTGATATTGTTGGCATGGACGATCTGGGCGAGCTGGTTAAAAAAGGCGAAATGAATTTTGATGTGGTTATTGCATCACCTGATGCGATGAGAGTTGTCGGTCAATTAGGACAGATTTTAGGTCCCAGAGGTTTAATGCCTAATCCTAAAGTGGGTACGGTAACCGCTGATGTTGCGACTGCTGTAAAAAATGCAAAGTCCGGGCAGGTTCGTTACCGTACAGATAAATCAGGCATTATCCATTGTACACTTGGTAAAATTACTTTTGATGCGGCTGCTATTCAAGGAAACCTGGAAGCACTACTTTCGGATTTGAGGAAAGCTAAGCCAACAGCTGCTAAAGGTATTTATATTAAAAAAGTAACTTTATCATCAACGATGGGCCCCGGCTTGTGGTTAGACACAAGCAGTATTACGAGCTAAAAGATATAAAAAGACTTTGGGTTGCCGTTTAAGGCGGTAACCGTCAAAGACCGCAGGTGTTGTAGAACTTAATTTTCCTGCGCAGACGGAAATTAGAACCTGAAACAGGGGAAAAGAGCCGTAAGGGGCATCCGATAGGATGTGATTTATAAATTCTGGAAAGCTTCCAGAAAAAAACCGGAGCTAAGCTGTGGCACTAAATTTAGATAGCAAAAAAGCTGTCGTAGAAGAAGTAGCTCAATTCGCCGCAAAGGCGCATTCTGCCGTTGCGGCAGAATATCGTGGATTAACCGTCACGGAATTGACCGAGCTGCGCAAAACGGCGAGAGAAACTGGCGTTTATTTGCGTGTTGTTAAGAATACGCTGGCAAAGCGTGCTGTCGCCGGAACTGAATTTGAATGCATCCAAAATGGACTCGTGGGCCCGTTGTTGATTGCGTTTTCCATGGAAGATCCTGGTTCAGCTGGTCGTTTGATAAGTAATTTTGCCAAAACGCATGATAAATTAATTACGAAGATTGTTTCTATTGGCGGTCAGGCATTTGATGGATCTGAGCTTGCACGACTGGCAAGTTTGCCTACTCGTGATCAAGGTATCAGTATGTTAATGTCTGTAATGAAAGCGCCTGTAGAGAAATTTGTGCGTACATTAGCGGCTGTCAAAGATCAGATGCAAGAAGCCGCATAGGCAATTTTTTTCCAGTTTAAAACCAATTATTTTAGAGGAATATACAATGGCGATCTCACAAGCCGATATCTTGGAAACGGTCTCTAACATGACCATTATGGAAATCGTTGATTTAATTTCAGCGATGGAAGAAAAATTCGGCGTTTCGGCAGCTGCCGCAGTAGTAGCGGCCCCTGCTGCGTCGGCTGCAGCGGCAGTTGAGGAACAAACAGAATTTGATGTAATTTTGACATCATTTGGTGATAATAAAGTTGCTGTTATTAAAACGGTACGAGGTATCACTGGTTTAGGCTTAAAAGAAGCAAAAGATGCGGTTGAAGGCGTTCCTACAGTACTGAAAGAAGGCATACCTAAAGCTGAAGCTGAAGATATTAAAAAGCAGCTCACTGAAGCGGGCGCTACCGTCGAAATTAAATAAAAAAATTTTGACTCAAATGAAGAGACGCAAGTCCTGCGTCTCTACTTAAAGTATGGCTGGTGGCGATGTGCCATCGGCCTTTTACTGCTTGTAACCAATACACAGTAGAAATAATTCATGACGAAAAGGTTTGGAAGCGATATGTCCTACTCTTTTACCGAAAAAAAGCGTATTCGAAATAACTTTGGGAAAAGTACGGAAGTACTTGATGTTCCCTATCTTCTGGCAACTCAAATTAATTCATATGCTGGTTTTTTGCAATCTGGCGTTTCGCCTGAAAAACGTGTAGATATTGGATTACATGCAGCATTTTCCAGTGTTTTTCCTATTGAAAGTCATTCCGGCTATGCGGTTCTGGAATACGTAAAGTATAGATTAGGAGAGCCCACTTTTGATGTAAGAGAATGTCAGCAAAGAGGTGCGACTTACGCAGCCCCTCTACGGGTATTAGTACGCTTGGTTATCTATGATAAAGAGGCTGCTGCTAATGCCAAGGTTGTTAAAGATATTCGTGAGCAGGAAGTCTACATGGGCGAATTGCCCTTGATGACCGATAATGGCACTTTTGTCATCAACGGCACTGAGCGCGTTATTGTGTCACAATTACATCGTTCACCAGGTGTATTCTTTGATCATGACAAAGGCAAGACGCATTCGTCAGGAAAATTATTATTTAATGCCAGGGTGATTCCCTATCGTGGCTCTTGGCTGGATTTTGAATTCGACCATAAAGATTGTGTTTATGTGCGGATAGACCGTCGCAGAAAAATACCTGCAACGATTTTACTCAGAGGTTTAGGCTACGATAATGAAGAAATGATTAACATTTTCTTCGAAACCAACAAATTTACTTTGAGTTCTGAAAAATGTTTATTCCATATTGTGCCAGAAAGAATGCGTGGTGAGATTGCCGCATTCGATATTAAACACAATAATCAGGTATTGGTGGAGGAAGGGCGACGAATTACTGCCAAGCACATTCGTGAAATGAACAAAGCTGGATTGACTGAAGTTGAAGCTCCAAGGGAATACCTCATAGGTAAGATTCTGGGTCATAATCTGATCGATCAAACGACTGGTGAGCTGGTTGCCAATGTCAATGATGAGCTGACATCCGCGCTAATCGATCGTTGCATAGACAGCGGTATAACTGAAATTAATACCTTGTTTGTTAACGACCTGGATAATGGGCCTTATATAAGTAATGCGATGAGGCTGGATACAACCACTAATGCCTTAGAAGCACTGGTTGAAATCTATCGTATGATGCGTCCTGGCGAACCACCAACTAAAGAATCCGCTGAAAATTTGTTTCAGAATTTATTTTTCACCGACGAGAGGTATGATTTATCTACTGTTGGTAGAATGAAATTTAATCGTCGATTAGGTCGCGAAGAAACCACCGGTCCAGGCACATTAACAAAAGAGGATATCATTGATGTTCTTAAAGAATTGATTGCTATTCGTAACGGCAATGGCACAGTTGACGATATTGATCATTTAGGAAACAGACGAGTTCGTTCGGTTGGTGAAATGATCGAAAATCAATTTCGCGTTGGTTTGGTAAGAGTTGAGCGAGCCGTTAAGGAGCGTTTGACGCTGGCAGATTCAGAAGGCTTGATGCCGCAAGAAATTATTAATGCAAAACCGGTTTCTGCCGCTGTAAAAGAATTTTTTGGTTCAAGTCAATTGTCTCAGTTTATGGATCAAAATAATCCATTATCACAAGTGACCCATAAGCGTCGTGTTTCTGCTTTGGGGCCCGGTGGATTGGCAAGAGAACGTGCTGGTTTTGAAGTCCGAGACGTGCATGCCACTCATTATGGTCGTGTATGTCCAATTGAAACGCCTGAAGGACCAAACATCGGATTAATAAACTCTTTATCGGTTTATGCGCGTACCAATGACTACGGCTTTCTGGAAACACCATATAGAAAAGTAATCAATGGCATAGTAACCGATCAGGTTGATTATCTGTCCGCTATTGAAGAAGGTGAATTTGTTATTGCTCAAGCCAGTGTTGCCGTTGATGAAAACGGAAGGCTGGTAGAAGGACTAGTGTCGTGTCGACATAAAGATGAATTTGCCCTGGCAATGTCTGATACCGTGCAGTATATGGATGTTTCATCTAAGCAGATTGTATCGGTCGCCGCTTCCATTATTCCATTCCTTGAACATGATGATGCTAACCGTGCGTTGATGGGCTCAAATATGCAGCGCCAAGCTGTTCCTACATTAAGGGCTGAAAAGCCATTGGTAGGTACGGGCATGGAAAGAACTGTTGCAAAGGACTCGGGGGTAACTGTGGTTGCTGCCCGTGGAGGTAGTATTGAAGCGGTGGATGCTGCAAGGATCGTCGTGCGAGTCAATGATACGGAAACCGAAACTGGTGCGCCGGGTGTTGATATTTACAATCTGACAAAATATACACGGTCAAATCAAAATACTTGCATCAATCAAAAACCCTTGGTTAAACCAGGTGATATAGTCAATGCAGGTGATATTTTGGCAGACGGTCCATCCACTGATATGGGTGAGTTGGCCTTGGGACAGAATATGTTGGTCGCGTTTATGCCCTGGAATGGCTATAACTTTGAAGATTCTATCTTAGTATCCGAGCGTGTTGTTAAAGAAGACCGTTTTACAACGATTCACATCGAAGAAAAAACTTGCGTTGCGCGCGATACCAAGCATAGTCCTGAAGAAATTACTGCCGATATTCCAAATGTCAGTGAGGAGGCCTTATCCAAACTTGATGAGTCGGGTATTGTTTACGTCGGTGCGGAAGTTAAAGGGGGTGACATTTTGGTGGGTAAAGTCACACCCAAAGGTGAGACTCAATTAACTCCGGAAGAAAAATTACTACGTGCAATTTTTGGTGAAAAAGCCGCAGACGTAAAAGATACTTCATTACGTGTTCCTGGTAGCATTGAAGGAACAGTTATTGATGTTCAAGTTTTTACTCGCGATGGTGTAAAGAAAGACAAACGAGCACTTGATATAGAACAAGAAGAAATTAAGCGCTACAGAAAGGATCTAGATGATCAACTTAAAATTCTCGAAGAAGATATTTTCGCCCGTGTCGCTAAACTGCTTGTGGGTAAAATTGCACTCTCAGGACCCGGTGGATACAAAGCAGGTACTGAAATCACGCAAGATTATTTGAACGATTTAAGGCATTCAGAATGGCTTAAAATCAAAATGAAGGATGAAGATATTAATCTTCAATTGGAAACCGTTGCAGCCCAAGTCGAGCAACAAAGAAAAGATTTTGATGAGAAATTTGAAGTCAAACGCAAAAAAATTACCATGGGCGATGACCTGGCTCCAGGCGTGCTGAAAATGGTCAAGGTTTATTTGGCGGTTAAACGACGTATACAGCCAGGAGATAAAATGGCTGGTCGTCACGGAAATAAGGGTGTTATTTCCATGATTAGGCCTATTGAAGACATGCCGTACACGGCAGACGGAAACCCTGTGGATATTGTTTTAAACCCATTGGGCGTGCCTTCGCGGATGAATGTAGGGCAGGTTCTTGAAACACATCTAGGCTGGGCAGCAAAAGGTTTAGGCATCAAGATAGGTAAAATGCTTGAAGCTAAATATGATGCAGAGAAAGCAAAAGTTACTGCTATCAGGGAATATCTCGACAAAATCTACAACAGCAGCGGTCGTAAGGAAGATCTGGATTCATTTTCCGATAAAGAAATTCTGGAAATGGCTACCAATCTGGTTGATGGAGTCCCAATGGCGACACCTGTATTTGATGGTGCGAGTGAAGAAGAAATTCGTACTATGTTAAAGCTTGCTGACTTACCTGAGCACGGGCAAATTACTCTTTATGATGGATTGACAGGTGAGCCATTTGAACGGGAAGTAACCGTTGGTTATATGTACATGTTAAAACTCAACCACTTGGTTGATGACAAAATGCATGCGCGATCAACAGGGCCTTACAGCCTTGTTACTCAGCAACCATTGGGCGGAAAAGCACAATTCGGAGGCCAGCGTTTTGGAGAAATGGAAGTGTGGGCTTTAGAAGCTTATGGTGCAGCTTATACCTTGCAGGAGATGCTCACCGTTAAGTCAGATGATGTCACGGGAAGAACGCGTATGTATAAAAACATCGTCGACGGTGATCATAAAATGGAAGCAGGTATGCCGGAATCCTTTAATGTTTTAATCAAAGAAATCCGCTCATTAGCAGTTAATATAGAATTAGAGCGTGAATAGAAAACGTTGCAATGCAACATAAATATTTTTTAAATAAGGGACACCTAGGGTTTTAATAATTCGCTATTTAAATTATTCAAACCGATCTAACTGAATTAAGCGTCTGTTAAAAGGGCGCTTAAATTTATGGAAAACACCGACATTTGCACTGTTAAGGCGCGGACATCGCGTCTGAGCCAGCTCTGGACTACACCAGGCACTATTTAAAGAGGACAAGCTCTTGAAAGATTTAATGAATTTCTTAAAGCGTCAAGGTCGTGCTGATGACTTCGACGGAATCAGTATTGGCTTGGCATCACCGGATATGATCCGTTCTTGGTCTTATGGTGAAGTAAAAAAACCCGAAACAATTAACTATCGCACGTTTAAGCCAGAACGTGATGGATTATTTTGCGCCAAAATTTTTGGGCCAGTCAGTGACTTTGAGTGCCTTTGTGGCAAATATAAAAGACTGAAGCACCGTGGTGTTATTTGTGAGAAATGTGGCGTTGAAGTAACTTTATCAAAAGTTCGCCGCGAAAGAATGGGACATATTGATTTAGCGAGCCCAGTTGCACATATTTGGTTTTTAAAATCACTGCCATCAAGAATAGCGCTTTTATTAGATATGACGCTACGTGAGATTGAGCGCGTATTATATTTCGAATCCTTCGTCATCCTGGATCCAGGCATGACTCCTTTAGATAAGGGCCAGCTACTGACGGATGATGAATATCTCGATGCTGTAGAATTGCATGGCGATGATTTTGTAGCCAAAATGGGCGCCGAGGCGATTTATGACTTATTAAAAGCTATTGATTTAAAAGAGCAAGTTAAAACTCTGCGTGAAGAAATAAATTCAACCAATTCAGAGACAAAAATCAAGAAATATTCAAAACGCCTCAAAGTTATGGATGCGTTGTTGAGTTCCAAGAATCGTCCTGAGTGGATGATTCTAAAAGTGCTTCCGGTATTACCACCAGAGTTGCGCCCGTTGGTGCCTTTAGATGGCGGTCGCTTTGCCACTTCTGATTTGAACGATTTATATCGTAGGGTTATCAACAGAAACAATCGATTGAATCGTTTATTGGACCTAAATGCTCCTGATATTATTGTTCGTAATGAAAAGCGTATGTTGCAGGAGTCTGTTGATGCGTTGTTAGACAATGGTCGTCGTGGTCGTGCGATTACCGGAACTAACCGGCGTCCTCTAAAATCGCTAGCTGACATGATTAAAGGAAAGCAAGGACGCTTCAGGCAAAATTTGTTAGGTAAACGTGTTGATTATTCAGGACGTTCAGTTATTGTAGTTGGGCCAACATTAAGACTCCATCAATGCGGTCTACCGAAAAAAATGGCACTGGAATTATTTAAGCCGTTTATATTCAGCAAATTACAATTCCGAGGTCTCGCTACAACCATTAAAGCAGCAAAGAAAATGGTTGAAAGAGAGGGTGCCGAGGTATGGGATATTCTCGAAGAAGTTATTCGTGAGCATCCTATTTTGTTAAATCGCGCGCCTACCCTGCACCGATTAGGCATTCAGGCATTTGAGCCTACACTGATTGAAGGCAAGGCCATTCAATTACATCCATTGGTTTGTAGTGCATTTAATGCTGATTTTGACGGTGATCAGATGGCGGTGCATATACCTCTCTCCATAGAGGCGCAGTTAGAGGCCAGAACATTGATGATGGCGACTAATAACATCCTGTCGCCAGCTAATGGTGAGCCAGTTATTAATCCGTCGCAAGATGTAGTATTGGGGCTATATTACATTAGCCGAGAAAAAATAAATGCTAAAGGTGACGGCAGTATATTTGTAAGCGTAGGAGAAATCCACAAAGCCCTATTGGAAAAAACAGTTGAATTACAATCAAAAATACAATTGCGAATTACCGAAAAAGTAATCAATGAAAATGGTGAAACTGAGGAGAAAACGTACAGAGCAAAAACAACTGTAGGTCGTGCGTTAATTTGGGAAGTTGTTCCTGACCGTATGCCATTTGAATTAGTGAACTGTGACATGACCAAAAAGAACATATCGCGGCTAATTAATTACAGTTATCGGTACTTGGGCAACAAAGATACTGTTGTGCTGGCTGACCAGTTGATGTATTTAGGCTTTAGGTACGCAACCATTTCAGGGGTGTCGTTTGGTATCGAAGACATGGCTATACCAGCTAAAAAAATCGATATTATCAAAGCTGCTGATATAGAGGTGAATGAAATTCAAAGTCAATACGCTTCTGGTTTGGTTACTGACGGTGAACGTTATAACAAGGTTGTCGATATTTGGTCGCACGCAAATGATCAGGTTGCCAAAGTTATGATGGATGGGTTGGGTGAAGAATCAGTTGTTGATGTTGACGGCAAGAATGTAAAACAAAAATCATTCAATTCAATCTTCATGATGGCAGAATCAGGCGCGCGAGGCTCTGCCGCCCAGATTCGTCAGTTGGCTGGTATGCGGGGCTTGATGGCTAAACCTGATGGCTCAATTATTGAAACGCCTATCACAGCGAACTTTAGAGAGGGCCTTGATGTATTGCAATACTTTATATCTACCCATGGAGCACGGAAAGGTCTGGCGGATACAGCGTTGAAAACAGCTAACTCAGGCTATCTAACACGTAGATTGGTGGACGTCGCACAGGATCTTGTTATTACTGGAACAGATTGCGGAACGTCAAATGGACTAATTATGACTCCCATTATTGAAGGCGGTGATGTGGTAGAGCCTTTATCCGAGCGCGTCTTGGGTCGGGTTGCTGTAAATGACATAATGGACGCAGCAGGAGAAAACATAATAGTACCTGCCAGGACTTTGCTAGATGAACACTGGGTATCGATTCTTGAAGAGCAAAGTATTGATCAAGTTATGGTTCGATCAATCATTACCTGTGAAAATAGACATGGTGTTTGCGCAGCCTGTTATGGTCGTGATTTAGGTCGTGGCCATCTTGTAAACGTTGGTGAGGCGGTGGGTGTTATTGCCGCGCAATCAATCGGTGAGCCAGGTACGCAGTTGACAATGCGTACATTTCACATTGGCGGCGCAGCGTCAAGATCTGCAGCTATTAGTAATGTACAGGTCAAATCAGCTGGTACAATGCGTCTTAACAATCTGAAATCAGTGGTCAACCGCGAAGGTAATCTGGTTGCAGTGTCAAGATCTGGCGAAGTTGGTGTTGTAGATGACTACGGACGTGAGAGGGAACGCTATAAAATACCTTATGGCGCAGTGCTTTCTGTACAAGAAGGTTCAAAAATTAACGCGGGTGACATTATAGTTACGTGGGATCCACATACTCATCCGGTTATAACTGAAGTGGATGGAATAGTAGAATTAATTCACTTTGTAGATGGAGTCACTGTACAAAAGCAATCTGATGAAGTAACTGGTTTAAGTTCGTTAGTTGTTACAGATCCAAAGCAACGTGGTGCGGCTGGTAAAGAATTACGACCTATGGTTAAGCTGCTTGACAATGATGGTAACACAATCTACTTACCAGGTACCGAAATCCCGGCACAATATTTCTTACCTGCAGGAGCAATTGCCGGTATAAAAGATGGTGGTGAAGTCAAGGTAGGAGATGTGTTGGCTAGAATCCCACAGGAATCCAGTAAAACCAGAGATATTACCGGCGGCTTGCCGCGTGTTGCCGATTTATTCGAAGCTCGTAAAACAAAAGATCCTGCGATTCTGGCAGAAACCAGTGGCACTATCTCATTTGGCAAAGAAACCAAAGGTAAGCAACGTGTCATTATTACTGACGCAGCGGGTGAGCAAATTGAAACCCTAATTCCAAAATGGCGGCATATCACCGTGTTTGAGGGCGAATATGTTGAAAAAGGTGAAACCATAGCTGAGGGTGAATTAACGCCTCATGATATTCTAAGATTAAGAGGTATTGAGGAGTTGGCTAACTATCTGGTCAAAGAGATTCAAGATGTCTATCGTTTGCAAGGTGTAAAAATTAATGACAAGCATATAGAAGCAATAATTCGCCAAATGCTTAGAAAAGTTGAAATTACTGCCTCCGGTGATACAGGCTTTTTGAAAGGTGAGCAGGTTGAGCGTGCCGCATTGAGAGTCGAAAACGACAAAATGGAAAATGAAGGGAAAATTCCTGCCAGTTACGAGTCGATATTGTTGGGAATAACGAAAGCATCACTTGCAACTGAATCATTTATATCGGCAGCATCTTTCCAAGAAACAACGCGTGTTTTGACAGATGCTGCAGTACGCGGTTTAAGTGATGGACTCCAGGGATTAAAGGAAAATGTTATTGTGGGTCGGTTAATTCCAGCTGGAACAGGTCTGGCCTATCATGAAAGCAGAAAAAACAGATTTGCACAGCAACAGACTGTTGATACTGATACTACTATCAGTGTTGATGCAGGGGATGTAGAAGAAGCGCTTAAACAGGCTTTGAATGTTTAAATTATGCTGAAAATTATTTAGAAAAATGGGCTTGACCTTGCGGGCAATAACATTTATCATGTTCTGCTCACATAAGCCAACGTGCTTAGGTCAGGTTGGAAAGCAAAATGATCCTCGACTTTTTTGTCGAGGGTTTAATTATCTGACAGTTAATTTGTATCGGAGTAAACAAAGTTATGGCCACGATCAACCAATTAGTTCGTAAGCCGCGCGCTAAAAAAGCAGAAAAAAGCAATGTTCCGGCATTGGAGGCTTGCCCGCAGCGTAGAGGGGTGTGCACGCGTGTTTACACGACGACACCAAAAAAGCCAAACTCAGCGCTGCGCAAGGTGGCAAGGGTGAGGCTGACTAACGGGTCTGAAGTGAGTAGTTACATTGGTGGTGAGGGCCATAATCTGCAGGAGCACTCCGTGGTTTTGATCAGAGGTGGTCGTGTTAAAGATTTGCCAGGTGTAAGATATCACGTCGTGCGTGGTAGTTTAGATGCTTCAGGTGTAAACAACAGAAAGTGCGGTCGCTCCAAATACGGAACAAAACGACCAAAAAGCTAAAAAGTGAGTTGGTGAAAAATGTCAAGAAGAAGAGTCGCAACAAAAAGAGAAATTATTCCAGATCCAAGGTATGGTAGCGTTATGCTAACCAAATTTATGAATATGATAATGGAAAGTGGGAAGAAATCCGTTGCGGAAGGAATTGTTTATGGTGCTTTAAGTGTAATTGAAAGCAAGGGTCATAGCGAGCCGCTAGAGCTTTTGTCTAAAGCGCTTGAAAATGTTCAGCCGAGGGTTGAGGTAAAGTCTCGTCGTGTCGGTGGTGCAACTTATCAGGTTCCTGTAGAAGTGCGGCCTTCAAGGCGCATGGCGTTGGCAATGCGTTGGCTAATTGATGCCTCACGTAAAAGAAATGAAAGAAATATGTCATCGAAATTGGCTGGGGAGTTAATGGATGCTTTTGAAAGCCGTGGTTCAGCGGCCAAGAAGCGAGAAGATACCCATAGAATGGCTGAGGCTAACAAGGCGTTTTCACATTATCGTTGGTGAGCAACGAGGCAACTTTAAGGCTGTATAGATATAGTGCGAAAAACTCCAATCGATCGTTATCGTAATATTGGCATCATGGCTCATATTGATGCAGGTAAAACGACAACGACAGAACGCATATTGTACTATACAGGAGTATCTCACAAGATAGGTGAAGTGCATGATGGAGCTGCAACAATGGATTGGATGGAGCAGGAGCAAGAGCGCGGAATAACAATAACATCGGCTGCCACGACCTGTTTCTGGAGTGGGATGGAAAAGCAATTTCCACAGCATCGGATTAACATAATTGATACGCCGGGCCATGTGGACTTTACCATTGAGGTTGAGCGCTCGTTGCGTGTGCTAGATGGCGCATGCGTGGTGTTTTGCGCTGTTGGCGGCGTTGAGCCGCAGTCAGAAACTGTTTGGCGTCAAGCTGATAAATATCATGTGCCTCGATTGGTTTTTGTAAACAAAATGGATCGTTCCGGCGCTGATTTCCAGAGGGTGATAGAGCAAATCAAATCTCGCTTAAGTTGTGATGCGGTGCCTATGCAGTTGCCGATCGGTGCAGAGGATAGTTTTTCTGGTGTAGTAGATCTGGTTAAAATGAAGGCCATCTATTGGAATGAAGCGAATTTTGGGATGACTTTCGATGAAAAAGAAATTCCAGAGAGCATGCGGGAGCTCTGTAAGAAGTGGAGGGAGCGAATGATGGAGTCGGCTGCTGAAGCCGATGAAGAGTTGATGGAAAAATACCTCGAAGAAGGGTATTTAACAAATGAAGAGATAAAAAAAGGAATTCGTGCGCGGACAATAGCCAATAAAATTGTACCTGCATTTTGTGGTTCCGCCTTTAAAAACAAGGGTGTTCAGGCAATGCTTGATGCGGTTATCGAATATTTGCCAGCTCCAACCGACGTTGAAGCAATAAAGGGAACACTAGTAGATGAAGTAACCGAGGCTAAACGTCCTGCAAGTGATGATGAGGCATTTTCAGCCTTAGCGTTTAAAATCGCGACCGATCCGTTTGTTGGAACATTGACTTTTTTCAGAGTGTATTCTGGTGTTCTCAGCGTTGGTGATAGTATTTACAATTCGGTCAAAAAGAAAAAAGATCGTATCGGCCGCATAGTTCAGATGCATGCCAATAGCCGTGAGGAGGTTAAAGTAGTATGTGCCGGGGATATTGCGGCAGCAATAGGCCTGAAGGATGTAACTACCGGTGATACATTGTGTGATCTTAAGTCGATTATAGTACTTGAACGTATGCAGTTCCCTGATCCGGTGATTTCGGTTGCGGTCGAGCCCAAAACCAAAGTGGATCAAGAAAAAATGGGAGTTGCATTAAGCAAACTTGCTATGGAAGATCCTTCCTTTCGTGTGCATACTGACGAAGAGTCAGGTCAAGTGATAATATCCGGCATGGGGGAGCTTCACCTGGAAATTATTGTTGACCGGATGAAAAGGGAATTTAATGTTGATGCAAATGTAGGTGCGCCTCAAGTTGCATATAGGGAAACAATTAGAAATTCAGTAGAGCAGGAAGGTAAATTTGTAAGGCAGTCAGGCGGTCGAGGCCAGTATGGTCATGTTTGGTTGCGAATTGAACCTAAAGAAGCTGGGTCTGGCTATGAATTTGTCAATGAAATTGTTGGGGGGGTTGTTCCTAAGGAATTCATTCCAGCTGTTGATAAAGGTGTACAAGAGCAGCTTAAGAGCGGTGTTCTTGCAGGTTACCCTATGCTTGATGTAAAAGTATCTATATTTGATGGTTCATATCATGATGTAGATTCGAATGAAATGGCTTTTAAAATTGCAGGTTCTATGTGTTTTAGAGAGGGCGCAAGAAAAGCAGACCCTGTTTTGCTGGAGCCTATTATGAAAGTAGAAGTTGTTACGCCTGAAGAATACATGGGCGATGTAGTTGGTGATATCAACAGGCGTCGTGGCATAATTCAGGGCATGCAAGATACGCCGTCAGGTAAAACGGTTAGCTGCGAAGTACCATTGTCGGAAATGTTTGGTTATGCAACTGATTTGCGTTCGGCAACACAGGGGCGAGCTACATTCAGTATGCAGTTTGAAAAATACAATGAAACGCCTGCCAATATAGCAGACGCAATCATTAAAAAATCTTCATAAAATTGAATAATATAAAGGTATTAACTCATGGCCAAAGAAAAATTTTCACGTAGTAAACCACATGTTAACGTAGGTACTATCGGACACGTTGACCACGGCAAAACGACGCTAACAGCTGCTTTAACAACAGTAATGGCTAAATTGCACGGCGGTGCAGTAAAGGCATTCGATCAGATTGATAATGCACCTGAAGAGCGTGCGCGTGGCATTACCATTGCTACGTCGCATGTGGAATATGAATCGGCGACACGGCACTATGCGCACGTTGATTGTCCTGGTCATGCTGACTATGTAAAGAACATGATCACGGGTGCAGCGCAAATGGATGGTGCGATTCTTGTTTGTTCAGCAGCTGACGGCCCGATGCCACAAACCAGAGAGCATATTCTGTTATCAAGACAGGTAGGTGTTCCTTATATTGTGGTATTTCTGAATAAAGCCGATATGGTCGACGATGAAGAGTTGATCGAGCTGGTTGAGATGGAGCTCAGAGAATTGCTGGATATGTATGAATTTCCAGGCGATGATACGCCTATTATCAGGGGTTCGGCCTTACTTGCATTGCAAGGCGATGAAAGTGAAATCGGTATGCCCTCGGTGGTCAGATTGGTTGAGGCATTGGACAGCTATATTCCCTTGCCAGAACGAGCAGTGGATGGTGCGTTCTTGATGCCTGTTGAAGATGTATTCTCGATTTCAGGTCGCGGTACCGTGGTCACGGGGCGTATTGAACGTGGCATTATCAAAGTTGGTCAGGAAGTTGAAATTGTTGGCATCAGACCGACGGTTGCAACAACCGTTACGGGCGTTGAAATGTTCCGTAAATTGCTGGATCAGGGTGAGGCTGGCGATAACGTTGGGCTGTTGTTAAGGGGTACCAAAAGAGACGACGTAGAGCGCGGTCAAGTATTGGCACACAAGGGCACCATTAAACCTCACGCCCATTTCAATGCGGAAATTTACGTATTGTCAAAAGATGAGGGTGGTCGTCATACGCCATTCTTTAATGGTTATCGCCCTCAATTCTATTTTAGAACCACTGATGTAACGGGTGCGGTTGATCTGCCAGAAGGTGTTGAAATGGTCATGCCTGGTGATAACATCTCTGTAAAAGTTAAATTGATTTCGCCGATTGCTATGGAAGAAGGTTTGCGTTTTGCAATTCGGGAAGGTGGACGCACAGTCGGTGCAGGCGTTGTTGCATCAATAATTGAGTAATGAATATGACTAATCAAACTATCAGAATCCGTTTGAAATCATTTGATCATAAATTGATTGATCAATCAGCTGGTGAGATAGTAGAAACAGCAAGAAGAACGGGTGCTCAAGTAAAAGGCCCTATCCCACTGCCTACTAAAAAAGAACGCTTTACGATATTGATTTCACCTCATGTTAATAAGGATGCAAGAGATCAATACGAATTAAGAACTTATAAAAGATTGTTGGATATCGTAGAGCCGACTGATAAAACCGTAGATGCATTAATGAAGTTGGATCTTGCAGCTGGTGTTGATGTCCAAATAAAATTGAATTGAAAATAGGGGAATTGGCAGATGTCAATAGGTCTTATAGGTCGTAAATGTGGTATGACCAGAGTTTTTTGTGAGGACGGTTCATCAGTACCTGTTACTGTTCTCCAGATTGACTCAAACAGAGTAACTCAGATTAAAAGTGTTGATATTGATGGATATAGTTCAATACAGATAGCTGTGGGCGATAAAAAATCTTCAAAAGTCAATAAAGCTATGGCTGGTCATTATGCAGCGGCCAATGTGACAGCTGGACGAGGTCTTTGGGAGTTTAGGCTCGAAGATGGCGAAGGTGCTGATTTAACTGCCGGTTCCCAATTATCACTGGATATTTTTAGTGCGGGTCAAGTTGTTGACGTACAAGGAAAAAGTATTGGTAAAGGTTTTGCCGGCGGTATAAAGCGACACCATTTCAGTATGCAGGACGCAACACATGGTAACTCGCGCTCACATAGGGTTTTGGGTTCTATCGGTATGTGTCAAACGCCGGGTCGTGTATTTAAAGGCAAAAAAATGGAAGGTCATCTAGGTAATGTAAAAACAACCATTCAGAACTTGACTATTCATGCAATTGATACCGAAAGAAATTTAATTTTAGTAAAAGGCGCTGTGCCAGGCGCTAAAGGCGGGGATGTAGTGATTACACCCGCAATGAAAATGCGGAATAAAGGTTAAGCTATGGGTTTGCAAATACCTGTTTTAAATGAACAAGGCTCATCCGGAAAAGTGGAGGTAGCTGAAGCTGTTTTTGGTCAGTCTTTTAATGAAACATTGGTACATCAACTGGTGACTCGTTATCTGGCTGGTGCTCGTGCGGGCACTAAAGCTCAAAAAACACGATCTGATGTAAGTGGAGGTGGCTCAAAGCCATGGAGACAAAAGGGGACAGGACGTGCGAGATCGGGTACAATACGCAGCCCTATCTGGCGGACGGGTGGTGTTGCGTTCGCTGCAAGACCAAGGGCTTATGATCAGAAGTTAAATAAAAAAATGTTTCGGGTTGGAGTTCGCTCAATATTGTCTGAACTGCTTAGACAGAATCGTTTGGTTGTGAGTGACAATATTGTCCCTGCTACTTCTAAAACCAAAGAGTTATGCGAAAAACTAAAAAAAATTAATGCTAAACGAATCTTGATTGTTGTTGAGAGTGTCGATGTGAATTTGGCGTTATCTTCAAGAAACATTCCTTATGTAGAAGTTATTGAAGCTGTAAATTTAAATCCAGTACTTTTGGTTTCAGCCGATAAAGTAATAGCTACACCAGGTGCTTTGAAACAATTAGAGGAGCGCTTGGGATGAGTATAAATAAATATCAGTTAGCGGGTGTCCTTGAGGCTCCGATTATCTCTGAGAAGAGTACAAATGCCGCCGAAAAATATAAACAATTTGTTTTTAAAGTGCAAAAACAGGCGACAAAAAAACAAGTTAAAAATGCGGTAGAAATAATGTTTGGCGTAGAGGTTGATTCGGTTCATGTTTTGAATGTTAAGGGCAAACAGAAAAGAGCTGGTCGTTCATTAGGCCAAAGATCAGATTGGAAAAAGGCTTATGTAAAACTTAAGTCTGGCCATGACATAGAATTCTCTGCTGCTTAATTTATTAAAGTGATAGATCAATAGGAAACGGTAGAAAGCATGGCGATTGTAAAATCAAAACCGACGTCACCAGGATCAAGGTTTGTAGAGCGCATTAAAAATGATGAGTTGTATAAAGGCAAACCATTTGCACCTTTACTGAGCAAAAATAGTAAAAGTGGCGGTCGAAATAATCAGGGGCGTATAACAACGCGTCATATCGGTGGTGGTCATAAGCAACACTACCGTGTTATTGATTTTAAAAGAAATAAAATTGACATTCCAGCCGTTGTCGAGCGGTTGGAATACGATCCGAACAGAACGGCAAACATTGCTTTAATTTTGTTTAAAGACGGCGAGCGTAGATATATTATTGCTCCAAAGGGTCTGGTTGTGGGTCAGGAAATTTTCTCCTCAGAAACCGTTCCAGTCAAGGCGGGTAATTGTATGCCGCTAAGGAATATACCTGTGGGTACAACCGTGCACTGTGTTGAGTTAAAGCCAGGCAAGGGTGCTCAAGTGGCCAGAAGTGCGGGTACATCAGTCCAGTTAGTTGCAAGAGATGGAGAGCACGCAACTATTAGAATGCGTTCAGGTGAAATGCGTAAGGTCACGGCCGATTGTCGAGCAGTAATTGGTGAGGTTTCCAATTCCGAACATAATCTGATTTCACTAGGGAAAGCGGGTGCGTCAAGATGGCGAGGGGTTCGTCCAACTGTTCGCGGTGTGGTAATGAATCCAGTCGATCATCCACATGGCGGTGGAGAAGGTCGTACATCAGGTGGTCGACATCCTGTGTCGCCTTGGGGTATGCCTACTAAGGGATACAAGACAAGAAAAAACAAACGTACTGATAATATGATTATCAGGCGTCGTAAGCAGAAATAGAGAGGAATTAGCGTGCCACGTTCAATTAAAAAAGGTCCTTTTATTGATCATCATCTACT
>CAYVFT010000064.1:0-20409 GCA_964450225.1 uncultured Crenothrix sp.
TTATTTCCTCCTATCGTGTGCAATAGAAACAAGCCATCATCCTTAAGGCACTTTCGGGCAACCTTCATATTCAGCTTATAAATCCCGGAAATACTAATCCTTTGCATTCTTTGTGTTGCTCAGGCTTTATTGCAATTAAACGATAAACAGCCCAGCTTTCATCGTATGGACTGCACTATTGATTTTCAAGAGGAGGAATATTAATCGTCCACGATTAATACTGGTTGGAAACAAGCCACCTATAAAATTCAGAAATCTAACAGATGAAACCATCTTCCTACAAGAAAACCAACAAAAAACCAACAAATTCTGTCATGGCTTTCTAAAACAGGGTCATTCGGATTATTATGTCACTCGTTTTTGCCACAGAGTGGCCAACAATGATTTATGATAATGCTTTATGAACTCCAGTAAATTATTCCTGTTTTTAACCCTATGGTCAGCTCTAACCAGCTGCGGACAACCAGGACCACTTTATCTACCCGGCACAACGCCTCCTATTCATGTGGAGCCAGAGCCCGAACCCGAACCAAAATCCAAAACCGAAAAAAGCAAATAACCATGGATTATTTTAATTACCGAAACAATGAGCTTTTCGCCGAAGATGTTGCTGTGCAAGACATTATCTACAAATATGGCAGCCCTTGTTATATTTATTCCAGAGCAACATTGGAAAGACACTGGAAGGCCTTTGATCAAGCCTTTGGCGATCATGAACATTTAGTTTGTTATGCCGTAAAAGCAAACTCCAATATTGGTCTGCTTAATCTGCTTGCCCGTTTAGGTTCAGGTTTTGATATTGTTTCTCTCGGTGAGCTGAAACGGGTAATTCAAGCAGGTGGAGATCCCCATAAAATCGTTTTTTCAGGCGTCGGCAAACGTGAAGATGAAATTTTGGCGGCATTAAAAATCGGTATACGCTGCTTTAACATTGAAGTCAGTGGTGAACTGGATCGGATTAACCGTCTTTCAGAACAATTGGGCATTATTGCGCCGGTTTCTTTTCGAGTAAATCCTGACGTCGATGCCAACACGCATCCTTATATTTCTACGGGTTTAAAAGAAAACAAATTCGGCATAGATATAGAACAGGCATGGACTGAATATCACCGGGCAGCAGCTATGCCAAATATCAACGTTATTGGCATTGACTGTCATATCGGCTCACAACTGACAGAAACACGCCCTTTTCTGGACGCGCTTGATAAAATTCTTGATCTGGTATCAGTCCTGAACGCCGACGGTATTCATCTGCGTCATCTGGATTTGGGCGGCGGTCTCGGTATTCGTTATAATAACGAGCAACCGCCCGAACCTTCCGAATACATAAAAGCAGTTTTAGAACGAATCGGTGGCACTGATTTTGAAGTTTTATTGGAACCGGGACGCGCTATCGTTGGCAATGCAGGCATTCTGGTGACTCAGGTTGAATACCTTAAACCCACCGCTCATAAAAACTTTGCGATAGTCGATGCTGCCATGAATGATTTAGTGCGCCCATCGCTATATAGTGCCTGGCAGGAAATTATACCAGTCAATCAGCTAAGCAACGCACCCGAACAAGTGTGGGATATAGTCGGTCCAGTCTGTGAAACAGGTGATTTTTTGGGTAAGGACCGTGAACTTAAACTATCTCAAGGTGACTTATTGGCGATACGCTCATCAGGCGCTTATGGATTCTCTATGAGTTCCAACTACAACTCCAGACCACGCGTCGCCGAGTTAGTGGTTGATGGCAATCATGTCCATTTAATCAGGGAAAGGGAAAGTATTGCACATCTTTGGGCAGGCGAGCATTTGTTACCCTGATAATAATCCATCGAGTTAAGCTACCATGTAAACCTGGCCAGCAAATTCCGCAACAAGAATTACGTAGAATGATTAACTTCACTAAAATGCACGGCCTGGGCAATGACTTTGTGGTTATTGACGCTATTAATCAGCACATAGCCTTAACGCCTGAACAAATCCAGCTACTGTCCAACCGCCACTTCGGTATTGGTTTTGACCAGCTATTACTGGTTGAAAAACCTGTCAGTAACAATGCCAACTTTAAATATCGGATTTTTAATGCTGATGGCAGTGAGGTGGCGCAGTGTGGCAATGGTGCCCGCTGTTTTGCCCGTTTTGTGCGGGATAAGAAACTATCTGACAAAGACGACATATGCGTTGATACAGACTCCGGTCAATTAAGATTACGCATTAATCAAAATGGTCTGATAACTGTAAATATGGGCATCCCCAGGCACAAACCCGCTGAAATTCCTCTGCTTGCCGAACAGGAATCCCGTTTTTATAATGTTTCTATTAATGGGAGAGAACAAGCTTTCGGCGCTGTTTCTATGGGTAATCCTCACGCGGTTATTCAGGTAAATGATGTAAAAACCGCACCCGTCTCAGATCTGGGGCAAGTATTGGAAAGCCATGCCGTTTTCCCTGAACGCGCAAATATCGGCTTTATGCAAGTCCTAGATGGTAATCATATTAAGCTCCGCGTTTATGAACGAGGCGCCGCTGAAACCCTGGCCTGCGGCAGTGGAGCATGTGCCGCCGTCGTAATCGGTATAGAGCAAAATCTGCTGAATCATGAAGTCAGTGTTGAACTACCCGGTGGGGACTTAAAAATAAGCTGGCTAGGACGCGGTGAGCCAGTGTTTATGACTGGGCCAGCCACTACTGTTTTTGATGGAACAATCAATCTATGAGTGAAGAAAATTCAATTCCAAGCGCATCTCAAGTTGAAGATTATCTACAGCAACATCCGGATTTCTTCCATGAACATTTAAGCTTGCTGGAGCAAATGAGTATTCCTCATCCCAGCGGAACCGCCATCTCCCTGATTTCAAAGCAGCTGGAACTCTTCAGAATTAAACATCATGAATTGGAAAACCAACTTAATGCACTGATTGAAGTAGCCAGAGATAATGACACCTCCTTTATCCGTATGCACAAGCTCACGCTGGCTTTGCTTGAAGCATCAACACTGGAACAAGCCATAGTCAATCTTGATATAGTCCTGTCCGATTATTTTCATACGGACTTTGTCGCTGTGCGCATAATTAAAAAATACCCACACTCAACTTTTCCTAATCTGTTTATTGAACCCGGCAGCGAAAACCTGAAACCATTTCTTAAAGAACTTGCCAGTAATCAGCCCAAATGTGGGCGACCGACTTTAGCGCAGGCTAAGGTACTATTTGGCGACTCTGCAGTGGAAGTCAAATCTTGCGCCATTATCCCGATGAATTTCACCGAACTTGACGGTATTCTGGCAATAGGCAGCCGTGAAAAAGGTCGCTTTCATTACAGCATGGGCAATCTGTTTTTAACTCAAATGAGCGAAATCATCGGCACTCGATTGATTTCATTGTTGCGGCAGACAGACAATGAATGCTGACGCGGAGCAAATGCTGACTGACTTTTTAAATCAACTGACCGTTGAAAAACGCGCCTCTGAACACACTGTTAATAGTTATCAACGGGATATTAAGCACTTAACCCATTATTGCGCTGACAAGTCAATACACCGCTGGACTGATCTGATGCAAAGCGATATCCGGGCGCATATTGCCAGCCGACATCGGCAAGGCATCAGCAGTAAAAGCTTGCAACGGGAACTGTCAGCAATTCGCAGTTTTTATACCTTTCTGCTAAAAAAAAGCCTTGCTGACAGCAATCCGGCACAGCACATTAAAGCACCCAAGCAAGCCAGAAAACTGCCTAAAACACTGGATGTTGACCAAATAAACGGCCTTCTGGAGGCGGGCTCAAATTCAGCTTTGGAAATCCGTGATCTGGCAATGTTTGAATTATTCTATTCTTCCGGTTTACGTCTTAGTGAACTAGCCGCACTTAATCTACGCGATGTTGACCTGCCGGATAAATCGCTTATTGTCCACACAGGTAAAGGTGGAAAATCAAGGATACTACCTATAGGCAGTAAAGCCGTTATAGCAATTAACAACTGGTTGCAACAACGGTTAAAAAATGCCACAGTCTCTGAAACAGCCTTATTTGTTTCTACACGAGGAGGCACACGACTGAGTCCACGCAGTATCGAGTTAAGACTGGAACAGTGGTGCAAAAAAAAAGGCATTGCAGAACATGTCCACCCGCATATGCTGCGACATTCTTTTGCCAGTCATTTACTCGAATCCAGTCAGGATTTACGGGCCGTGCAGGAGTTACTTGGGCACAGTAATATCAGTACGACTCAGATATACACTCACCTTGATTTCCAACATCTGGCTGATGTATATGACAAGGCGCACCCAAGAGCCAAAAAAAAATCCGACTAGCTTCAGGCTTCCTGAGCAAAAAACTTAAAAACCTGCTAACATGAGGCCTATTTTTTATACAAAAGCGATCTGTTTTATCAAAAACACCCCCTCTTTTACAGGATACCGGAAATGGCAGCAAGCGAAACACTGGACGATATAAAATCTAAAGGAATACTCTGGGGCTTCGGTGTTCTGACCCTTGTAGTAGTAGTTATTCTCTTTATCCTGGGCGCGTGGTGGGGAAGCGAACCGGGTCAATTCAATATACAGGATGAAGCGCTCAAGCGGGCAAAAGAAACCAATACCTCAGAAATTCCCGTCGGTTATACCTATACCAATACGTTAGCTCATATTGCTGAAGTTTTGTTACATAAAAGTGGCGGCTACATTACGAATGACGTAGCACCTCCAGGCGTATTTCTCGACAATATATCCAATTGGGAATACGGTGCTTTGGTTATGTTGCGTGATGCCACAACTGCATTAAGAAATCACTTTGCCAGGGATCAGTCGCAATCAGCAGAAGACCCTGATTTGGCGATAGCAGAACCTTACTTCTATTATGAGCACAACTCATGGGCTTTGCCATCAACGGAAGCTGAATATCAAAAGGGTATTGATGCCCTGCATAAATATATGTCGCGCCTGCAAAAATATGGAGGCCCAGTAAAAAAAGCTCAATTTTATTCCAGAGCTGACAATCTTTGGCAATACACTGAGGTTGTGATAAAACGTTTAGGCGGTTTGTCTACCCGTCTTAGCGCAAACACTGCCAGTGGCAACTATGGACCGGGGCTAACCGAGCTTGAAAAACAGGCCGCTGATGAAAAAGGAACACCCGTTGTTAGAGTAACTTGGCTGGAGATAGATGACGTTTTCTATGAGGCACGCGGCGCAAGCTGGGCATTATTACATATCCTGAGAGCCATAAAACATGACTTTGCTGACATTCTGCTTGATAAACGGGCAATGCGTACAGTTGATATTATGATCAAGTCAATGGAAAATGCTTTAACCCCTGTTTTAAGCCCGATGATTTTAAACGGTAGCGGCTACGGTCTGTTTGCCAACTACTCCCTGTCAATGGCTAATTACATAGCGCGCGCTAATGCGGCAGCTCTTGATTTACGTGACATCATGAACAGAGGCTAATTAATACTATGGACGAACAAATCAACTATAACCTGAAACAACTCAGTACCTGGAAACGAATTTTCTTCATGCTGATTTTTGCTGCCATCGGCTCATTAGTCAGAATGATACTTTGGGCCGTTATCATATTGCAGGTTGGCTCCACACTGTTGACCGGAAAAGCTAATCAAAACATCTTAAGTTTCGGACGCAGCCTTTCGGTTTACACTTACCATATACTTCTTTTTCTGACTTTCAACACTGAAACACTGCCCTTTCCTTTTTCGGCATGGAACCTGACTGCGGAACTGCAACTACCTGAAAAACAGGGATTAAGCTCAAAGATTCAAGACTAAAGGCACAAGACACAAAATTTTGCGATTTTCACTTTTCACAGATCATCTTCAAATTCCTGCTCATCCACAAACTCAGCCTCTCCTCCTTCTACTTTTAATAAGTTTTTCAAATACTGATACAACAACCTGGAAGATTTGGGTGGTTTGGCAGCTACGGCTTCTTTTTGGGCATTACGTAATAGTTGCCTTAGCTGCTGCCGATCTGCATGAGGCTGCTCGTTAAGTAATTCTGTCAAGGCATCATTACCTTCAACTATTAACTTGTCTCGCCAGCGTTCAACTATATGATGCTCTCTTACGGCATGAGCGCTTTTATTTTTAATACGCGCCAATTTCTCCTGAATAGGTTCTACGTCTATTTTATGGAGCTGCCCAGTAATAAATTTCAAAAGCCGTTTTCTTGCGCCTTTGTGCGGCATTCCCGAGACTTCTACAACTGCTTTATGTATATTTTCGGGAAGTTCAAGAAAAGATAATTGAGCCATAGACAATTCGGACATTTCTTCGCTTAATGCAAAAAGCACCGCCATATCTTTTTTTATTTGAGTTTTATTGGGCCGTACAGCGTAATAGACTATTTCGCCGTTTTCATCATATTCGTATTCGTACTCTTCTTCATTCATCTTATATCAAACCATTACACACAAAAAATAATACCTACTTTACCACATGCTGTTTAATCACTTTCCATGCTTCTATCTTTTGCTCAAAATTTAATGATGCATGGGTTGGACTTGTTGACGGCAAGCAATAATATTCAAGGTAAGAAAAACAGTGATTTAAAGTCGGCAGAATCCGTTTTTGGTATAACTTTTCAGCCATTCTGCCATTGAAGAATACTTTCTTAATATATTTATACTCGGTAAAGAAGCCCGTAAAGTCATTTGTTCTAATCGTCGCCAGCTCTATACTAGAATCTAAACTTCCCAATCGATTACAGCCTTGCAACACATCCCAGACAGCTATCCCATTTTTCATTAGCATCTCTTTACGCCGCTGATAACTAAGTTCAGGATCGGAACCAAACAGTGCACCCATAATTGGCCAGAAAGCATTTCTGGGATGTCCATAATACTGTTGCCTGAGTAATGAAGCCTCACTGGGAATGGAGCCCAATATCAACACACTTGCATTTCCTGTAACAATGGGAGCGAACCCGGCTATAGCTGGTATTAGTGTACTCATCCTAAAATTTACTTTATTTTTATACCGTTAAATTTGCGATAATGCACAGTCATTATTTTTACAGGATATCAGTTACACATGTGGTTTAAAAATCTTAGCGTTTTCCGTCTTACCGAAGCTTTCACCCTAGCACCAGAAGAACTGGAGCAAAAACTTGAATCTCTATCTTTTCGTCCTTGTGGTCCTCATGAAGAGTTTACTTTCGGCTGGAGTGCGCCATTAGGCAAAACAGCACAGCAACGAGTACACAGCGCTAACGGCTTTATGATGCTGTGCGGTAAAAAAGAAGAACGAGTCCTGCCTGCCGCCGTGGTTAATGAATTGGTTCAGGAAAGAATTCTTGAAAAAGAAGAGCAGCAGGCACGTAAATTATCCAAAAAAGAACGTACTGAAATCAAGAATGAGCTTATTTTTGATTTATTACCCAAAGCCTTCACCTTTTCACGCAAAATATACGCTTATATAGACCCTAAAGGCGGCTGGTTAATTGTTGATGCGGCCTCGGCAAAAAGTGCCGAGGATTTGCTCAGCTTATTACGTAAATCCTTGGGTTCATTGCCTGCCGTACCCCTGAACACTCTCGAAAAACCCACCGCAACCATGACCCAATGGCTACTTAATAATAAGGCGCCTGACGATATTACTATTGAAGACGAATGTGAATTGCGCTCACCCGAAGAGACTGGCGGTATTATTCGCTGTAAACGACATGATTTAACCCTTCCTGAAATTAAAAATCATCTGGATACCGGTAAAGAAGTTATTAAACTGGCCGTCAGTTGGGCAGACCGTATTTCATTTATTATTGATGAAAATCTGTCCATTAAACGTCTGCGCTTTCTTGATTTAATTCAGGATCAAGTCGCAGATATTGAAACAGATGATGAGGCTGCTCAGTTTGATGTAGACTTTTCAATCATGTCAGCGGAACTTGCAGACTTCCTGCCACACCTGCTTGAACTATTTGGCGGGGAAAATAAAACGTAAAATACCCAGCAAAGATTATCCCGCCGGGCTTATCCCTGTCTAATTAATTTCTATCGGATTGTTCAACTAATTGCCTGATAAAAGTGGTTTTATTTGCGAACTATTGTGACTAACACCACTTTTTTTTAACAGACTGTAACTTTACCTAATGTAGTCTTAATCTATTTTACCATTGAACTTTTGATTTTTTTATCTGATAAACTTTCTGATGAGTGCTCTGACGAGCTTTTGGTTTTTTTATGCAATTTTCTATTGACATCACGAGATTTGTTTGCGGCCCGATTAGCCGCAGTTTCAGCGGCTTCTGCCTTCGCAGCAGCATCAGTGGCAGTACTTTGAGCTCTTGCCGCATCAGCTGATACTTGCCCAACAGATGCATTCAATCCGTTAACTTGCGATTGTAATTTTTCAATATCTGAATTAGTTGCGCAACCAGCTACTAGACTAAAAGCCAACGCAATCATTAATAATTTTATTACTTTTTTCATATTATTTTCCTTACTCAAAGTTATTATTTAAAAGCATTATATACACTAACGGCTATCTTTGTGGGCTTAAAATGACTTGCAATTCCGCGTGAAAGAAGTAATAGCGGAAGAAATTTCACATCTTTCCATTATTTATTATAAAAAAACCAAAACCCAACACACAGGGAAAACAAAATTTTCAATATTAACAGGCGAGACATTATCTTAGCGCTTGTACTAGCCAAGACTAAATAATATGAAATCAATAAATTGCATTTTAGAATTGCATATTTATTATTGTTTTTCGCAATGTATCCTTACATTTGATACCTAAGTCATCACTGCAACACTAAATATCGTTAGTTGATGTAACGCAGGCATTAATTCAGCTTGGATAGGACATAAAAAAGCCCGGCGGATTAAAAAATCCGCCGGGCTTTTATTTCTCTATAACAACAATGATTTATTTCATCATTGATTTCTTGAACATATTGTCCAATTTGCTGTTGGTGTCCTGAGCATATTGAGCAGCACGGTTTGCGGCAGATTCTGCAGCTGATGCTTTTGCAGCCGCATCTGCAGCAGCACTTTGTGCGCTTTGAGCATCAGATGATGCTTGTGCAACAGAAGTTTTCAACCCATCAATTTGAGACTGCAGGTTTTCGATATCTGAATTAGTCGCACAACCAACAACCAAGCTAGCAACCATGGCAATCATTGATAATTTTATTACTTTTTTCATATTATTTTCCTTAATCAAAGTTATTATTACAAAAAACATCACAACCAATTATATTTTAACACTGTTAATTATATTTTCTAGCATTATTTTATTTTTACCACCGTCCCCGTGTCTACCAATTGGCTTAGATGATCGATCTGAGTATTAGTCAATGCGATACATCCATGCGTCCAATCAAAGGTTTTATGAATTCTTGCATCCGCACGCCCAAGACCATGAATACCAATTTGCCCGCCTAATGGCGTATTTTGCGGCGGTATGTGATGAAACTGGTGAGCGGTGACAATACGATCGTAAGTAAACCGATCAATAATTCCCTTCTGTAATGCTTTTTCCGCGTCTTCCACAGAAGGGTAAGTTAATCCAAAAAACTTTCGAAAACTACTTTTTTCTCCAACCCAACCTATCCGGTAATTTCCAAAAGGCGTGATATTATCGCCGCGATGTCTTTTTAATCCTGCACCGCCTCGACCTATAGCAATCTCACTTAAGGTTTCAAGCGTTTGCTCACCTTTTTTTACCTCAATTTTTCTTGCCGAAGTATCGACTAATAGCCATATATCACTAGCGGCAGATACAGCGGTAGAAAAAAAACAGCACCAGAGTAATAAATAAATTCGCAACATATTAAAATCTACACTAGAAAAGGTTTTTGGTGTACTTTATCAACCACGTTAATTGTCGCAATAAGGATCAAACATGCAAATAGAAACCATCACAACACACCCTTACAACGATCAGAATCCAGGCACATCAGGACTTCGAAAAAAAGTTAAAGTTTTTCAGCAACCCGGATATCTGGAAAATTTTGTCCAATCAATTTTCGACTCTTTAGAGGATTTTACCGGCAAATCCCTCGTATTAGGCGGCGATGGACGCTATTTTAACAGAGTAGCAATACAAATCATCATTAAAATTGCAGCCGCCAATGGTTTTGGTGAGCTAATTATAGGACAGGGTGGATTATTGTCTACGCCGGCAGCATCACACATCATAAGAAAATATAATGCTTTTGGAGGATTGATTCTTTCCGCCAGCCATAATCCCGGCGGTCCGGATGAAGATTTTGGTATCAAATATAATGTTAGCAATGGTGGCCCAGCTCCGGAAAAATATACCGATGCATTTTTTCAGCGGAGTCAAACGATCAACAATTATAAAACCGCTAAAATCGATGATATAGATCTGGATCGCATAGGTTGCCAACAAATCGGTGAACTTAAAATTACAATTATTGATCCAGTTGCTGATTATGCCGAACTCATGCAATCGATTTTTGATTTTAATTTACTTAAACAAAGCATTAGCTCTGGCTACATCACGTTGCTATTTGATGCTATGAGTGCCATAACCGGACCTTATGCAAAAAGAATACTGGTTGATATGCTGGGAGCCTCACCCGAATCAGTAATTAATGCGGAGCCTTTGGAGGATTTTGGCGGTCATCACCCTGACCCTAATTTGGCGCATGCTCACGAACTTGCCGAGCGTATGTTCAGTGCTGATGCGCCAACGTTCGGCGCCGCTTCTGATGGCGATGGTGACCGCAATATGATTACCGGCAGTAATATTTTTGTTACACCTAGCGACAGCTTGGCCATTATCGCGGCCAACGCTAGCTTAATTCCGGCATATTCCAAAGGATTAAGTGGTGTTGCCCGATCCATGCCTACCAGTCAGGCGGTTGACCGTGTCGCAGCTAAATACAACATTCCCTGTTACGAAACGCCAACCGGCTGGAAATTTTTCGGCAATTTGCTGGATGCGGGAAAAATATCCCTGTGCGGCGAAGAAAGCTTTGGCACTGGCTCGGATCATGTCCGTGAAAAAGATGGTTTATGGGCCGTGTTATTCTGGTTAAATTTAATTGCTATAAAACGCCAGTCTGTTGCCGATATTGTCCATGAACACTGGCAAAAATTTGGTCGAGATATTTATTGCCGCCACGATTACGAAGCTGTCGAAACCCCTATTGCCAACAGTATTCTCGAACACTTGCGAAATCAATTGCCGGAATTACCTGGCCAAAGCTTTGGAGAATTTGTCATTAAATATGCCGATGAATTCAGCTATGAAGACCCAATAGATGGTAGCATCAGTAAAAACCAGGGCATACGCATCGGCTTTGCAAACGGCTCGCGGATTGTTTTTCGCTTATCGGGAACAGGCACTGTCGGAGCAACCTTGAGAATCTATATTGAACGATTTGAAGCTGATACCGACAGGCATAATCAGGATGCTCAAGAAGCATTAAGAGAATTAATTATCCTCGCCGAACAGTTTTGTGAAATTAAAAAACGGACAGGCAGAACTGAGCCTAATGTAATCACTTAAAGCTACCCGCATAGAGGCGCGATATATCGCGTCTCTATGTTAACTCGATATTATGAACAATGCCGTGCAAAGAACAGATCAAAAAAACACCCGCTGCAATCAATGCAATTTGCTCTAATGAAGTTTTCATATCGGTTTTTTTATGCAATGACGGTATCAAATCAGCAACGGCAATATAAATAAAGCTCGAAGCAGCCAAAGCCAGGAAGTACGGCAAACTGTCATGCAAATCCTCCAGGCTATAGTAAGCTAAAACCCCACCCAGTACCGTCGTCAAACTGGCAAGTATATTGTAAAAAAGTGCTTTACCTCTGGAATATCCACTGTCCAATAAAATTGCAAAATCACCAACCTCTTGCGGAATTTCATGCGCCGCAACTGCTAAACTGGTTACTATGCCCAAATGAACATCAGTTAAAAACGCAGCTGCAATTAAAACACCATCAACAAAGTTATGAATACCATCGCCCAGGATAATTAACGCTCCCGCCGACTTTGCATCACTTCTCCCGTGGCTATGGATATGCCCATGACTGTGCGCATGGTCTTCATCATGCCCATCATCACCATGCGCCTCACAACTACCGTAGTGACAATGTCGCCAGATCAATAATTTTTCCAGCACAAAAAAACCGAGTATGCCAGCTAGAATTGTCCCTGATAATGTCTGAAATTGCTCTGGTTTAACTTCTGCAAATGCCTCGGGAATCAACCCCCAAAAGGCAACCGCTAATAAGGCGCCAATGGCAAAACTGATCCCATGCGGTAATACTGCATTCCTGTGATGATCCCGCAGCAATAAAAAAACTGCCGCCGCCATCACGCTTAATACGCCGCCAACAGCTGTAAAGATGATAATTAATGTCAATAAATTCACTACGTTATTCTCTCCATATCAATGTAGCCATGCGTCCTGTTTGTGCATCCCTGCGATAAGAATAAAAACGCTCATGTTCAGTAACAGTGCAGTTTGTGCCGCCATAAACTTTGGTAATACCTAGCGCGGCAAGCTCAATTCGAGCCATCTGGTAAATATCTGCCAGCCACTTATTGTTGTTTTGCTTTTTAAATGCATTGTTGAATTCTGCCGATTTTCCCAGAAAAGCATCACGTACTTCAGCACCTACTTCAAAACAGTCAGGCCCGATTGCAGGCCCTAACCATACCAGTAAATTCCGCTGCTGCATTGCCACTACTGTGTTACTGATCACGCCGGCTAATAAGCCCCGCCAGCCTGCATGAATTGCCGCCACTTGTCTTCCATCCATAGAGCAAACCAGCAACGGCAAGCAATCCGCAGTCATTATTGCACACACAATGCCAGGTTCATGAGTATAACTGGCATCAGCTTGCTGTAATGAAGCTGTTTTTACCGCCTTAACGGCGCGATTACTGTGTATTTGGTCCAGCCATAAGGGTTCAGAGGGTAAATTTAGAATCTCCCTGATAATCTGCCTATTCTGCCTGACCCGATTCGTATCATCACAAACATGAGCAGCCGGATTAAGACTAAAGTAAGTACCTTGACTCACTCCACCTGTACGCAGTGTAGTTGCTGCATGAATATTTTCGGGAGCTGGCCAATCAGGGACGAGACAGTGTTTATTCTTGTTCATTATCACCCAAAGCTTCTAATAGACGGATCATGTCTTCAGGCAAAGGTTGCTCCCATTCACAATATTCATCAGTCACAGGATGCTGCAAACCCAATTTTGCCGCATGTAATGCCTGACGTTTAAAGCTGCGTAATTCTTTTTCCAGCCGCTCACTACAATCAGCAGGCATTTGAAAACGTCCGCCATAAACTTGATCACCCAGCAGCGGATAACGAATATGCGCCATGTGTACTCGAATTTGATGAGTACGCCCCGTTTCCAGCTTAACCTGAACCAGGGTATGCCGGGTAAAACGCTGCACCACACGATAATGGGTGACAGCAAATTTCCCGGATTCTTTAACCGCATAGCGTTTACGATCTGTAGGATGTCTGGCTATAGGCTCATCTATCGTTCCACCAGCCGTCATTCGTCCTCGTGTAATCGCTAAATACTCTCTGGTAATTTCCCTGTCCTGCAATTGTTGGGTCAGGCTGTTATGCGCTTGTAAAGTTTTTGCAATCATCAGCAAACCACTGGTTTCCTTATCAATCCTGTGCACGATTCCTGCTCTGGGCAATGTCTCCAGATTTGCATCATGGTTTAGCAAGGCATTTAACAGCGTGCCGTGCCAGTTCCCAACCGCCGGATGCACAACCAAGCCAGCGGGCTTATTCACAATTAACAGACTTTCGTCTTCAAAAACAATATCTAAAGGAATTTCTTCCGCTTCAGACATCACCACCACTTCCGCTTCGGCATCCAGCGTTATCGCTTCACCACCCTCAAGCTTGTCTTTTGGTTTAAGTGTTAAACCGTTAACGTGAACTCGCCCGGACTTAACCCAGGTTTGCAATTTACTGCGCGAATAATCCGCAAACAGTTCGGCAAGTACCTGATCCAAACGCATTCCCGCCATTTCGTAAGGCACTTCTGCTGTTAATCTCGTCATAACAAGTTCTTCTGAATAACCCATTGTTAAGTTATACTCCCAGGATAGATAACAATTTCAAGTATCGCCGTTTATCCTGCGAGAAAAACCTCTAATATTACAACGTGTCGTTATAACTATGCGATTATTTTTGATTAAATTTTTCTTTATTTGCTGTTTAGGCCTGTCTCTTCAAGGTTGCGGAACAATGAAAGAATTCTTTTCCAGTGATTCCAGCTCATCAGAAGAAGATGAATACGCCGACTGGACTGCCGAAAAATTTCGCACAGAAGCTAAAGCAGCGGTAGATGCCGGCAGTTATGAAAAAGCTATCAAGCTCTACGAAGCGCTTGAATCCCGTTATCCTTTCGGTGAGGAGTCTGCGCAAACCCAATTGGATATTGCTTACGCCTATTTCAAAAACAATGATCCTGACTCGGCCATTGCAGCCGCGGACCGCTTCATTAAAATGAATCCTCGTAGCCCCGGCGTAGATTACGCTTATTATTTAAAAGGGCTGGTTAATTACAATCGTGGCATAGGTTTTATAGATCGATTTCTGCCAACAGATACATCACAACGTGATCCAGGAACTGCACGTGATGCCTTAAATAATTTTGAAGAACTGATACGTCGATTCCCGCAGAGCAAATATGTTCCTGATGCCCGCTTACGAATAATTGCACTTAAAAATAATCTGGCTATGTATGAAGTGCATGTTGCACGTTATTACATGAAACGTAAAGCTTATGTCGCTGCAGTCGATAGAGCATCCACGGTCATTGAAAAATATCAGCGTACTCCGGCTGTTCCTTATGCCTTGCAAGTTTTACAGGAAGCCTATACCAAACTGGAGATGTCAGATCTTGCCAGCGATGCAACACGGGTTTATGAACTGAATTATCCCAACGGTCCACCTGTACCCGAACACGACAGTTCAACAATTTCTCACAAGATCTGGGACTTTATTGGCCTGGAAAAATAGAAATAAGGAGAAAACAGGTAAAGATACCTTTTAACAAATCGCCTTACTGTAATACCCCATTGTCAGGTTCATAAAAAAGCCCCGGTTGTTTTATAGCAACCGGGGCTTTTCCATTTTTTTAATGGTGCTTAAAGCATCTGGCTTTAAGACAACACGATTACATCATGCCGCCCATACCGCCCATACCACCCATGCCGCCCATATCAGGCATACCATGAGCGCCTTTTTCGTCGCTAGGTGCATCGGCAACCATCACTTCTGTGGTCAACATCAGACCAGCCACTGACGCAGCGTTTTGCAATGCAGTACGCGTTACTTTTGCCGGGTCTAAAATGCCCATTTCGATCATATCGCCGTATTGGCCGGTTGCTGCATTATAACCAAAGCTGCCGGTGCCTTTTTGTACTTCGTTAAAGACAACAGAAGGTTCGTCGCCAGCATTAGCTACAATTTGGCGTAAAGGCTCTTCCATTGCGCGACGCAGGATGTTGATACCTACGGTTTGGTCGTGGTTAACGCCTTCAAGTTTTGCCAGAGCAGACAGTGCGCGTACCAGTGCAGTACCTCCACCCGCAACTACGCCTTCTTCAACAGCTGCGCGTGTTGAATGCAGAGCATCTTCAACTCGGGCTTTCTTTTCCTTCATTTCAATTTCAGTTGCCGCACCGACTTTAATCACAGCAACACCGCCGGCTAATTTAGCCAACCGCTCTTGCAATTTTTCTTTGTCGTAGTCAGAAGTCGCCTCTTCAGCTTGTGTGCGAATTTGTGCAACACGACCTTTGATTTGCTCTTCAGAACCTGCGCCATCAATGATAGTGGTGTTATCTTTAGTTATTTGAACTTTTTTCGCTGTACCCAGTTGCGCCAATTCTGCTTTTTCCAGACTTAAGCCCACTTCTTCAGAAATAACGGTGCCACCTGTCAGAACAGCAATATCTTCCAACATGGCTTTACGACGATCGCCAAAGCCAGGCGCTTTAACAGCCGCGACTTTAACGATGCCCCGAATAGTATTAACAACCAAAGTTGCCAACGCTTCACCTTCAACATCTTCAGCAACGATCAATAATGGGCGTCCTGATTTAGCAACGGCTTCCAATATTGGTAGCATTTCGCGGATGTTGGAGATTTTTTTTTCATAAATAAGAATCATGGGGTCATCTAATTCGACACTCATGCTGTCTTGCTTGTTGATGAAGTAAGGTGACAAATAACCACGGTCGAATTGCATACCTTCAACTACGTCCAATTGGTTGTCCAAGCCTGAACCTTCTTCAACAGTGATTACACCCTCTTTACCAACTTTTTCCATAGCTTCGGCAATAATTTGCCCCACTGACTCATCAGAGTTAGCCGAGATTGTTCCTACTTGTGCAATGGCTTTGTTGTCCGTGCAAGGTGTTGCAGAAGCAACGATAGCATCAACAGCTTTAGTCACGGCCAAATCAATACCGCGTTTCAAATCCATTGGGTTCATACCGGCGGCAACCGCTTTCAAGCCTTCGTTAACGATAGATTGTGCCAATACCGTTGCAGTAGTAGTACCATCACCTGCCACATCAGATGTGTGCGAAGCGACTTCTTTAACCATTTGTGCGCCCATGTTTTCGAATTTATCCTTTAATTCGATTTCTTTCGCAACTGACACACCATCCTTAGTAATGGTTGGAGCACCGAAGCTTTTATCCAAAATCGCATTACGGCCTTTAGGACCCAAGGTTACTTTTACTGCGTTTGCTAAAATGTTAACGCCACGCGCCATACGGACACGTGCGTCATCACCAAAAAATACGTCTTTTGCTGCCATTTTTATTCCTAAATATGTTGTCTGTGATTATGATTATTTAAAGGATTTAGGCTTAACCTAAAATGCCCATGATGTCTTCTTCACGCATAACGATGAGATCTTCACCATCAACTTTAACTTCGTTACCAGAGTATTTGCCAAACAATACCTTGTCGCCAACTTTGACTTCTAATGCGCGTACAGTGCCATTGTCCAGTAATTTGCCGCTGCCTACGGCCAACACCTTGCCTTGGCTTGGTTTTTCAGCTGCGGAACCAGGCAATACAATACCGCCAGGTGTGGTGGTTTCTTCTTCAACACGCTTGACTATCACTCTGTCGTGTAACGGACGTATATTCATCTATATCTCCTAACATTAAAATAAAAGGTTACCAGTTATTAGCACTCGCTAGTAATGAGTGCTAATGATAATGAGCTTTTGCAGTCTGTCAAGTTATTTGGCATCATCTCTTATCACAACACATAAATTATATGACCTATGAATGACAACCAATTACTACGCTATAGCCGCCAAATCATGTTGCCTCTTTGCGATATTGAAGGACAACAAAAACTTCTTGCAGCCAAGATATTAATTGTCGGCGCCGGAGGTTTAGGCTCACCCGCTGCCATGTACCTTACGGCGGCCGGTGTCGGCAGTATTACTATTTATGACCATGACGTAGTGGAATTATCCAATTTACAAAGGCAGATTGCTCATCACACACCAGATATTGGGACTGATAAAGTAATTTCAACCCGTCAAACATTGAATAAATTAAATCCTGATGTCAGCGTAAGGGCGGTCAAGCAAAAATTGACCGGGAAACAACTTGATTTAGAAGTGATTAATGCCGATGTAGTGCTGGATTGTTCAGATAATTTCTCAACCCGGTTTGCGATTAATAATGCCTGTGTTCAACATCAAACTGCTTTGGTTTCTGGTGCGGCTATTCGTTTTGAAGGGCAGGTATCGGTATTCACTCCCGGCAAGAACAACAGTCCTTGTTATAACTGTTTATATAACAGTGGCGATGAAGAACTGGAAAACTGTGCGACCAATGGAGTTATAGCACCCATCACGGGGATAGTTGGCAGCATTCAGGCATTGGAAGCGATGAAGCTAATTATGGCTATTGGCGAAACCTTGACAGGACGGTTATTGTTACTAGATGGCTTAACAATGGAATGGAACACCATGAAGCTAAAGAAAAACCCCAAGTGTCCGACTTGCAGTATGTAAGTCAGGTTAGCGTACGTAACCCGACTTTCAAATACTATATTTCCGAATGAGACCAGTTACCCGGAAACCACGTTAACTGGCGTAGATTATTTTTTGGCAACCTTAGTCTTGATAAAATGAATAGCACTTTCAGCTAATTCATTAACAAAAGACGGACTATCACCATGCGGTTCGGTTTCGCCAAACGGCTTACCATTTTTCTGGGTGTATTTGTAAATAAAATAGCCTAATGGTGCAAACGCAGCAGCAGCAATAACTAACATAATCAAAAACAGCTCAGTAACTCCACCCATGACTCCTCCTCATGATTTTGTGTGTATTATTATTTCAGTTGAACCGGGATGATACTCTTTTCTAACGAGAAAAACATCCTTCTTCAGCAATGTCAAATATTGCTTAAAAAAAAAGTTCATCGTATACTTTGAAGCGGCTTACTTGATCAAGCTAGCGACTATTCTAATAAATTTCTGGAGGTTCACGATGAAATGGGAAACACCAAGCTATACAGACCTGCGTTTCGGTTTTGAAGTAACAATGTACATCTACAATCGCTAACGAAATCTCCCGACTTAACCATTGGGAGCTGATTAGAATTGGATTAAAGAAGGGGTTCGCCGAGAACCCCTTTTTTTTGCTTGAAAACTTATATTCCCGTATCATTCGGTGCTTTGGTTTTAGACTTAATATTATGAAAATTAGAGTTCTTGGTTCAGGTGCAGGTGGCGGCTTCCCCCAATGGAACTGCAATTGCCATAATTGTCACCGTTTACGTCATAACAAGATAAACGGCAAAGCACGCACCCAGTCATCCATTGCGGTGAGCACCGATAACAAAAACTGGTTGTTATTTAATACTTCTCCCGATATTCGCGCGCAACTGGAAGCCTTCCCCGCCATCCAGCCTAAAGAAGGTATTCGTGATACAGGCATCAGAGCTATCATGCTCATCGACAGCCAAATTGACCATACCACAGGTATGTTGATGCTCAGAGAAGGCAAACCACTGGATGTCTATTGCACTGATATGGTCAAACAAGATTTGACCACAGGCTTTCCATTATTCACCATGCTTGAACACTACTGCACCGTCAATCATCATTCCATTCCCATTGATGGCAGCAGCCTTACTATCCCCGCTATCGCTGATTTGCGCTTTTATACCCAGGCCTTAAAAAGCAAAGCACCACCCTACTCTCCTCATCGTCATGATCCGCACGAAGGCGACAATATTGGGGTAATCATCGAGCAAATTTCTACCGGAAAAAAAGTGTTTTATTCCCCCGGCTTGGGTGAAATAGAACCGCATGTTATGGCTGCAATGCAGGCCGTTGATTGTCTATTAGTAGATGGTACCTTCTGGACCGATGACGAAATGTGCATACAAAATATCAGCCATAAAAAAGCTCGTGAAATTGGTCACTTACCACAATCCGGCCCAGGAGGCATGATAGAAGTGCTCAATGGCGTGACTAAAGCCCGTAAAATACTGATACACATTAATAACACCAACCCGATTTTAGACGACGACTCCGAGCAGCGTAAAATCCTCGATGCCGCCGGCATCGAAGTGGCTTTTGACGGACTGGAAATCGATTTATAGTTTTAGCTGAAGTAAAAAATCATATTTTTACTTCCCATCATACAAAGGACATCATCATGAGCAATAACGATAATACAGCATGGACAAAAGCAGAATTTGAAGCCGCCCTGCGCGGCATGGAAAAGTATTACCACATTCATCATCCTTACCATACCCTGATGAACGAGGGTAAACTCACTAAAGAACAACTACAAGGCTGGGTTGCCAACCGTTTTTATTATCAGGTGAGCATTCCTATAAAAGATGCCAACATTTTGGCTAACTGTCCTGATCGTGAAACTCGCGCAAAATGGATACAACGTATTTTGGATCACGATGGACATCCAGGCGATCCTGGCGGCATTGAAGCCTGGATACAACTAGGCATAGCTGTCGGATTAAGCCGTGAAGACATAACGTCATTAAAGCATGTCTTGCCTGGCGTTCGTTTTGCCGTTGATGCCTACGTTAATTTTGCTCGTAGGGCCGAATGGCATGAAGCAGCCAGCTCTTCGTTGACTGAATTGTTTGCACCCAAAATCCACCAGCAACGTCTGGATAACTGGCCGGAACACTATCCCTGGGTTGATGTCGAAGGTTACAACTATTTCCGTAAACGCCTGACCGAAGCAAGGCGCGATGTCGAGCACGGTCTGGCGATTACGCTGGACTGGTACAAAACCCGCGAACAACAGGATCGCATGATACAGATTTTAAAATTTAAACTGGATGTATTGTGGACAATGGCGGATGCTATGTATATGGCTTATATTAACGACATGCCGCCGTATTTTAATATTGAGGC
>CAYVFT010000065.1:0-17230 GCA_964450225.1 uncultured Crenothrix sp.
GTTTTTATCTTGATTTTGTCTAACAATGCATTGTTTTTAATCGTTATTTTGTGGGAATACCTCAGGGGCCGAGCCCATCTATAGCTTGATAGCTCCATAAGGATGTTCCACTATCTGGCGGCGGATTCGCATGCTGTCAGAAGTCAGAACCAGGCGTGTCTGCATGGGGTCAAGGACATATTCATGCTCCCAACGTCTAACACGCCTTTCGGAGCTGGGAGCACAAACCTGACTTTGATAGCACATTCCTGACAGGGCAACGGTATTCGTCCAGTTAGACGTTATAGATGAAGTGCGCCTTTCCAAACCGGCAATCTGCCGTAGCATTGGAGGTTATCGGCTTGGGAACGACAGGGGTAATCCCAACATCTTGGCAGGCAAGAATTTCTTCGCTCTTGAAATCACCCCAAATATGGATCAAAGGATAAACGAGGCCAGATTAGAAATCCTGGCAGTAATGACGAACGCCCCGCCATCGTTGCAGAAAAACCCATATTGGCGATAGGGGGATTGGCGCCGTCATAAGCCTGAACCATCAGAGCACTATAATTATGATAATGGATCGGGTGTCCAAGTTCACCCTAATAAAAAATGTCGATAGTAAGCACGCAGAAGTTGTTACCACCGCCACTATTACCTTGCTACAGCCCTATCTGGATAAGACCTTAAGATTACAGCAGACTACGTCAAAGAGTTTACGGGACACGGAACCATAAAGTAACAACTGAGCGCTAATATGTACTTTTCTCATCCTTATTGCTCCTGGGAACACGGTTTAAACGAAAATACCAATGGCTTGATTTAGACTATACTTTACCAAAGGTAGCAGTTATGAGATCATAACCGACCATGAGTTTGAAGCTGTAATGAATAAACCCAATCATCGCCCTCGAAAAACACTCAAATTTAAAACACCTCATACGGTATTTTTTGCTGAAACATTGTAAGAAGCCGCATGAGCACTAGGATTGACTTCGAAGTTGAATCCATCAAATAATAAATTAGACCAACTCCCTCCCTACATTTTCTAGATAGCGCTAGAACTTCGTAAAACTATGGATTGACTACAATGAACAGCAAAACTGCAAAGATAAAAGAGATGAGAGCTATCGCTTCTACTTATATGCACCCTGAGCCAATGATTTATTGGTGTGACTTAATGATTAGCGTCACAATAGCTTGGGTCTGTTTTTATATCAGCTTTAAGACATCAATTTACTCGTTGACTTTTTTTATTGCCTTAACGGCCAGTATATTCTCTTTTTACCGGGCGTTATTCTTTACCCATGAGTTAGTTCATTTAAAATCTTCAGATGTGCCAGGTTTCAGTGTTATTTGGCATATTCTTGCAGGTATACCATTGCTGGCCCCACATTTTCTCTATCATATTGTACATCAAGAGCATCACTCAAAAAACATATATGGCACTGAAAATGATGCTGAATACCTTGCTTTTGGTCGCTCTAAACGGCTAATAATAGCGCATTTAAGTTGGAATATATTTATTCCTCTTCTATCACTTTTACGTTTTGGGCTTATCGCTCCCTTGTCTTTATTGAACAATAAACTACGCCGTACCGTAATGCAAGATATGTCTTTTATGGGATTAAAGTTCACCCATAGTAGAAGACTACCTCGTAAAACTAAAGATATAACATTCTGGTACATACAGGAGTATTCCTGCTCAGTCTTTGCTATTTCAATCCTTACTCTCATTTATTTAGACATATTGCCTGCGGCGTTACTTGTGCACTGGTATATAGTACTAGTTTCTGTGCTTACAATGAATTCAATCAGAACTCTAGGGGCAACTCATTGGTATACTAGCAATGGTGAAATAATGAATACAGAAGAACAAGGTATGGATTCGATCACAGTTTTAAACAATTCGTTGTTCACTTTATTGCTGTGTCCTGTTGGAGGTCGTTACCATGCATTGCATCATATGTTCCCTTCTATCCCTTATCATTCACTCGCCAAAGCTGATGCTCACCTGAGGCGAGAGTTTCCAAGCGACTCTATGATCATAAAAACAACTTCTCCTTCGCTTTGGTATAGCTGGAAAAAATTATGGCGACATACTAATGATATTTGTTAAACCTGAATAGACACATTGAAGTGGCTGCACAAAACCGGACGCACAACTTGAAATACCCTAAAAGGATAGTGTGTCTAAAAATGAGTGATCAAACTAAAAAACCCAATAGCTACACCTCTCAATTTAAAGAAACAGAATGATCCATTACAGGAAGTACTACTAGAAAGTGCTCGTAAAATGCTGACCGCAGCCAATGGTAAGCCTCAGCAAGACGGTTTATCAAAAAGGGATTTCATTGTTCCAAAGTGGCCATGCAGGCGATTGAAGCAAGACTGGAACGTAACCCAATCCTGACCAGATGGGATATCCTGATTCGACCCGCCTGATGGATACATTAATTTCTGGAAATCACCTTAGTTCCTGCCAGGGAGTATGATGATATAGTACACAATCAGACAGGTACGCAAGTAGAGGTGTTCTTTGCAATAATTCCGAACCCATAGCGCAATGATTACCTACATAATTTGCTTCAAAGTGCGTTAGTCTTGTGTGAATGGCTGTTTTGAAAACGCCACAATCATGGAGTATGGCAGCGAGAAATAAATCATCAAGGCGATCCTTGCCCCAATTTAGAGCTTTACCGCACTCAGCAGCCAAATAAGCAACGCGCTTGCTATGATAAATTTGATCGACACCAACCAAATCAAGTGCATCAGACAATGAGAAAATAGTTTCGTGAAGGTTTATTTTAAATTGTGACACTTCAATCCAGTAACCCAAAGTGATCAAACAAAAAAGTTAATTTATAATTTTCGCCTGTACTTTAACTATTTAGCTTTTAATAAGCTCCGGTGCCTTTCTTGTTTCGCCTTTGCCTATCGTTAATAAATCCCAGACCAACAAAATAAATCCGGCAAAGGTCATGGCACCAAAAAACAAACGCCAGCCCATCGCATTTTGAAAAGACGGATGATTTTGCGCGGTAAAGTAACCGCCCCATGTTGAGCCTTCTACAGCACGCTCAATAAATGACTGTTCGTAACCCGCAATCAATAACGCGATGGTCATACCAAGAACGCCGCCATTGAGCAAACCTAAAGCCCATTTCCAGCGCCAGGCGTTCTGGCTGCCTCCACCCATCCATACATCACCGCGCCAATGCTGAATAGCCAGATAAAAAAAGGCAATATTAATTGTCGCATACGCGCCAAAAAACGCCAAATGACCATGTGAAGCCGACCATTGCGTACCATGCGTATACATGTTTATTTGTGGCAGAGTGTGCATAAAGCCCCAAACACCTGCGCCAAAAAAGTTGCCAAAGGCTTGGGCGATTATCCAGGCTAATGCCGGGTGATTGCCGTTTTTAAACGCGTGAACACCGGAATCATAAACCGCATGAACCACCATAGCGACCAGCGGAATGGGTTCAAGAGCCGAGAAGAAACCTCCGATAGTCAGCCAGTATTCCGGCGTACCAATCCAAAAGTAATGATGCCCCAAGCCTAAAATACCCGAGCCAAACATCAAGGCGACTTCGATATATAGCCATGTTTCAACAATTTTACGTTTGACATCCAGCAGCTTCATTAATGACCAGGCCATAATGACACCTACCAGCACTTCCCAGGTTGCTTCGACCCATAAATGAATAACCCACCACCACCAGTATTGCTCGTGGGTAATATTGGTCATATAAAACATACCGGCAACATATAAACCGGCCAATGCTATCAAATCCAGAGTTAAAACCCCGGCAATGCCCGACCATTTGCCTTTACTAAAAGTAGCGACCACGTTATAGAAAAATATCAGCACGACAACCACAATCCCGACATCAGCCCAGCGTGGTGCTTCAATATATTCACGGCCTTCGTTAATAAACCAAAGACTGGAATCCTTGCCGGGGCCTATCTGTATCAACAGGTAGACAAGCACCACCAGTGTCACTGCACCCGTGAGAACCCAGAAGGCAATATTGCCCAGTTTCAAGCCGACAATTTCAGTGCCGCTCTCTTCTTCAAGAAACCAGTAAACACAACCTATAAATCCATACAGCATCCACACGACCATGGCATTGATGTGTATCATGCGGTTGACACTAAAATCCAGAAATTCATATAGAATGCCGGGATAGATAAATTGTGTCGCGGCCAATAGGCCAAACAGAATTTGCGCGAAAAACAAAATAACCGCAACAGTAAAATATTTAACAGCCAGTTGCTGCCCACCATTTAAATTGGTGCTATCCAATTGCACCCATGATTTGAACTCATTGAGACAGGTGCGCGATTTCTCATATAAAGCGGCCGCATTTTGCATGACCCCATTTAATCTACTTGTGTTCATGCTCATTCCTCCGCATTAATGGTTTTAAAGTTATAGGGAAAGCCGTTGGTATCAATACTCGACATCCACTTTAGAAAGGCAATAATGCCTTTTGCTTCCTGTTCGGTAATATTCAGATTCGGCATTTTCCGGTTGCTACCAAAAGTACGGGCATTTTTTTCAGGATTAATCAAAAACTTCATCATCATGTCTTCGCGCATTTCTTTTGAAATCCAGCCTTTATCCAGCCAGGCTTTGGTCAGATCAGGTGCGTAATAAGCGCCATTACCTAATAGGGTATGGCAATTCATACAGTTTTTGGCTTGCGTGGTTTTTTTGCCCAAATCAACTAATTGCCGTGCTTCTTCTTCGGAGTGTTCCTTGCCGAATAAAAACTCGTTTTCGCCAATAACCGGCATGAATTTATGCAATTCCTTGTTGTATTGGTAATCGATTTTCTTGTTGATGACGTTGTAAGCGGGTACCCGTTTGCTGCCTGCACTGGTTTGACTTAATGAATCCATGGTCAACACCACCAGAATCAAAAATGATCCTGCGGTTACCCAGATTGCGGTTTTTTTCCAGAATGATTCCGAAGCCCACAAGGGTGTTTCATTCATAATTTGTCCTCTTTTGTTGTTATTGTTAAATCGTGTTCAGCATGTGTTTTAACACACAGATGCCAGATGCCTATCGGAGCGAAAAAATAGCCTATCACCATCACAAAGGAAATGATCAGCCAGTAACCTTGAAATTGTGCTGCTCGTGTTAATTCAGCCACCGAAAATATCAGCACGGCATAAGAAACATAAGCTGCGATTTTAATGCGGAAATTTGGATTCACTTTAGACCAGGCAAACAATAATGCGTAACTTGCACCGGCCAGTATGATTAAAGCGGATGCAAAAAAAGTGATAAAGAAGTCTTGTAAAGCGACGGGTTCGATCATGAGTGGTTAATGTATACGTCAGATATTGAAAAATCGGCTGTATCAGTGACTGACTTGCTGGTAAAGCTCCGGCTGCTCCGGGCCATCAATAATCAGCTCAGCCAATGCACCTTTATCAATAGCGCGTGACAAACTATGATCAACCAGCAAATATTTACCGGGCACTTCTGCGGTAAACTCGATCATAACCGCAGCACCTGGCGAGATCGTGGTAGTCTGGACGTCTTTCAGGGGCGAGTTGGTGATAGCGCCGTCCTTGTATAATTTGTCAAAGACTACGCCAATGATATGGAAGTTGGCTGCAACATGCGACCCGACGCCGACAAACAGGCGAATTTTTTCACCCACTTTCGCTTTCAAAGCGCGCTCGCCACTGAGCGAGTTGACCCTGCCATTAAACAGAAAATAGTCCGGCTGCTCCGCCGACAGCTTTTCCTTGCTGAGCGCTTGATGACCTTTAGCCCCGTATTTTCCGCTTGTGTAAAAATCGCCCTGCATGACATAGAATTCACGATCAACTTTTGCCAAACCTTCGGCCGGCTCAACCAGAATCATGCCATACATACCGTTGGCGATATGGGAAGGCGCATGCGGACTGGCGCAGTGGTAAACATAGATGCCCGGATGCGTGGCTTTAAAACGGAAGCTTTTTTCTTCGCCCTGCCCTACCTGCATTAACGGCGCGCCACCGCCGGGACCGGTGACAGCATGCAAATCAATGGAATGCGCTGCATGGCCGGCGGCGGCATGTTCTGCCGAGGTGTGCACAACATCGTGGCCTTGATGGGCAGCGCCCGGTTTGCCGTGACTTAAATGTATTTCTACCTGATCCCCTGCCCTGGCGCGGATAAACGGGCCCGGCACTTTGCCGTTATATGTCCAGTATTGATAAGTTACTTCAGGCATCATTTCAGCGACCAGCTCATCGGTGTAAAGATCGACGGTGACCAGTTGCGCTTGTGTCCGGTTAAGCGGCGGCGGCAAATCATCGGCATTGCGGCCAATTTCATCGGTATCAATATTATGCGCAACCGCTGATCCAGCAGGCATTGGCATAGTGTGATGCATTTCTTCACCGGAGTGAGCAGCCATTTCTTCGGCTGACATCGCTTTATGCTTTGCTTTCTCGGCTTGAACAGCGTTGTATTTTTCGGTCATTGCCTTGTATTTTGCTTCATCCGAGCAGCCAATTATTGCGCTGCTTAATGCTATCGAAAGTAACAGCAAACTTTGGGTTCTATTCATAGTGTGATCTCTTGTGAGAATAAATTTGTTGGGTAGGTAGAGCGAAAGATAAAAGGTGCATATGACGCACCCTACGCACTGCTCGGAGTGTTAGCGTAACGGAAACGTTATGGACGGGCTTAAAAAACCCGTCCGGCGTGGTGTACTTTTACAATTAAATCAGCGTCTACGAACGACTTGATAAGGACGGGCAATATAGCCCAGCGGCACGCTCCACACATGTACCAGACGACTGAATGGAAATACCAGGAATATCGTCATACCCAAAAACAAATGTAATTTAAAGATAATGCCGATATTACTGACTTGATCCGCTGCGCCACTGCGGAAAGTGACAATGCGTTGCGCCCATTCCGACAGCAGTAACATATTGCTGCCATCACTGTGATAAAGCGATATTGGCAAGGTAAACAGGCCCAGCAGCAACTGCACACCGATAAGCAGCAGAATAAAAATATCCATACGGCTGCTCGTGGCACGAATACGGGCATCGGTTAAGCGGCGACGTATCAATATGTAGATACCTTTGGCACAGATTCCTCCGAATATGCCCCCGGCAACAACAGCAAGTATTTGCTTGGCCGAGGTGGACAAGCCCAGATCATGATAAACCGCTGGCGGCGTCAGTAAACCAACGAAATGCCCGACAAACAGCAACAATATGCCGATATGAAACAAATTACTGCCCAGGCGTAATTCTTTCGCGCGCAGCAATTGGCTGGAACCGGTGCGCCAGCTGTATTGATCACGATCATAACGGGCTATGCTGCCGATGATAAACACGCTCATCGCAACATAAGGGTAATAACCGAACAATAAGGTATTGAGATAATTCACAATATGACTCCTTCAAAGAGAACGATTTTGCGATTTTAGGAACTGATCGCGCGACGTTATGGTGACTGGACTGACGGCCGCGGTCATTGTCTGGCACTTATCCCCTGCCCCCATGAAACTGACGGCTTCTTCTTCCCATATTTCATCCATGTGTAATAAGGTTTCATCCGGGGTTTCCGTGGCGGCTTGTTGACGAATTTCGTTTATCCCTTCCGGTTCACCGGCAAACCCTTCCAGCGCGTCAAAAATTACCCGGAATTCACTGCCTCGCTCGGCCAAACGCGCGCCCAACAAACTCAATACCGGCATCGCATCCTGTAATAATTTGACGGCTTCCGGCAATTCCTGCTGCGATAGAAATTCCAGAAACAACGGGATATAATCGGGCAACTCATGCGTGGACATTTCAAAGCCGTGGGATTCGTACATCTGCAATAGATTAACCATAGCCTGTCCCCGGTCGCGTGATTCGCCGTGCACATGCTCGAAAATATGCAGCGATAGATACCGTCCCCGGTCAAATAACGTCACATAGCGCTCTTGTAAATCCAGCAAATCTGCGCCTCGATAAGAATTGATCATCGTCAGCACCGGTTTTTTACGGGCTTCCGGCAACAGCTTTTCCTGTTCGATAACGGCGGCCATTTCATCCAGTGCAGCCAGCATCTCGGCTTCCGGATAGCTTAATAGTAGTGATAGCACTTTCAGTGTTAGCATAGTCTTTTCTCTTTATAGTTCATTTTCCAGGTGCGCACAGCGCACCCTACAGCGCTACCCATTATTTTAAAGGCTCGACTTTTATCGGGATCTTGATCGGAATACCGCCGCTACGCTGAGGCTTCTTGTTGCCGCCGAACAAATTTGTCTCGCTGTTACCCGTGGAACAGCCACTGCCGAAACTGAAACCGCAACCGCCCTGTTCGCCGTAGGCATCGAATGTAGCGCCGGCATATTCACGGTGACTGGTCGGAATGACAAAGCGATCCTCGTAATTGGCAATCGCCATGTAACGGTACATTTCCTCAACCTGCAACTGGGTCAGATCAACGCGATCCAATACGGCGGTATTAACTTCATTATCAACCGTAAGGCTGCGCATGTAAGACCGCATCGCCAGCATCCGCTCCAATGCCTGCACTATCGGCTCTTCCTTCCCTGCGGTGAGTAAATTGGTGAGGTAACGAACCGGAATGCGCAGGGAGCGCACATCGGGAATATCGCCGTCCATACCGATTTGATCATGTTCAGCCGCGGCTTGAATTGGCGACAACGGCGGCACATACCACACCATCGGCAGTGTGCGGAATTCAGGATGTAATGGAAAAGCGACCTTCCAGTCCATCGCCATCTTATAAACCGGTGACTCCTGTGCCGCCGTCAACCACGATTCAGGAATTCCGGCAAGTCGCGCTTCCGCCCTTACATCTTCATCGTTAGGATCGAGAAAAATATCCAGTTGTTGGCTGTACAAATCCTGCTCGTTTTCGCAGCTTGCTGCAGCTTCGATACGGTCAGCATCATAGAGCAGCACGCCCAGATAACGGATGCGCCCGACGCAGGTTTCCGAACAAACCGTCGGCTCACCCGCTTCGATTCGCGGATAGCAGAACGTGCATTTTTCCGATTTTCCGGTTTCCCAGTTGTAGTAGATTTTTTTATACGGACAGGCGGAGACGCACATGCGCCAGCCCCGGCATTTGTCCTGATCAATCAGCACTATGCCGTCTTCCTCGCGTTTGTAGATCGAGCCGCTCGGACAGGCGGCAACGCAGGTGGGGTTTAAGCAATGCTCGCACAAACGCGGCAAATACATCATGAAGGTGTTTTCAAATTCACCATACATGTCTTTCTGGATCTGATCAAAATTGACATCGCGCGAACGGGACTTGAATTCCGTGCCGAGAATTTCCTCCCAGTTCGGCCCGCCTTCAATTTTTTCCATGCGTTCACCCGTTATCAGTGAGCGAGGTCTTGCCGTAGGCGGCGCTTTCGATTCAGACGCGTTTTGTAAGTGGCCGTAATCGAAATCGAAAGGTTCGTAATAATCATCAATTTCCGGCAAGTCGGGATTGGCGAAAATATTACGCAAGCTCTTGAGCTTTCCGCCCTGGCGCGGCTCTATCTTACCGTTAATTTTCCGTATCCAGCCGCCGTTCCATTTCTGCTGATTTTCCCATTGTTGGGGAAAACCGATGCCCGGCTTGGTTTCGACATTGTTAAACCAGGCATATTCGACGCCTTCCCTGGATGTCCAGACGTTTTTGCAGGTAATTGAACAGGTGTGGCAGCCGATACACTTGTCCAGGTTCAAGACCATACCAATCTGTGCGCGAATATTTCGCGATCCTTTCCTGGATCGCGTTCCTTCGGAACCCGCTTCGCGGTCCAAATTTGTTCCAGACAAATTAGTCATTATGCTTTCTCCTGTTGGTTGGCATCCGGCCTGGGCTCATCGAGCCAATCGACCTTGTTCATCTTGCGAATAATGATAAATTCATCGCGATTGGAACCGACCGTACCGTAATAGTTAAAGCCATAACTCTGTTGTGCATAGCCGCCGATCATATGCGTGGGTTTAAGTGTCGCGCGAGTGACCGAGTTATGGATACCGCCGCGGCCGCCGGTCGTTTCCGAGCCGGGCGTGTTGACGATTTTTTCTTGCGCGTGATACATCATGCACATCCCTTCAGGTACCCGCTGACTGACCACGGCACGCGCTACCAAAGCCCCGTTGACATTGAAGGATTCTATCCAATCATTGTCCTTAATGCCGGCTTTCGCCGCATCGATTTCACTCATCCAGACTATCGGCCCGCCGCGCGACAAGGTCAGCATTATCAGGTTGTCGGTGTAGGTGCTGTGTATGCCCCATTTCTGGTGCGGGGTAATGAAATTCAATACCAGTTCATCGTTGCCGTTGGGTTTTTGACCTAAAATCGGCGCAATGGAACGGGTATCGACAGGCGGTTTATAAACGCACAAAGTCTCGCCAAACGCCCGCATCCAGCTATGATCCTGGTAAAACTGCTGACGGCCGGTCAATGTACGCCAGGGAATGCGCTCATGGACATTGGTATAACACGCGTTATAGGAGACATGTTCGGATTCAAGACCGCTCCATGTGGGCGAGGAAATAATCTTGCGCGGTTGCACCTGGATATCATAAAAACGGATTTTGTCATCTTCGCGAGGCAAGGCCAGATGCGTATGCTCCAGTCCGGTGATTTTACTTAAGGCTTCCCATGCCTTGACGGCAACATGACCATTGGTTTCAGGGGCCAGCGTCAGAATTATTTCCGTTGCATCGATATCCGACTCGATACGCGGCAGGCCTTTACTGATCCCCTCATCGGTCACCAGCCGGTTGAGCTCACCGAGGAATTTGACTTCAGTCTCGGTGTTCCAGGCAATACCCTTGCCGCCGTTACCGATTTTGCTCATCAACGGCCCCAGCGCAGTATACATTTTATAAGTATTGGGATAATCACGTTCCACCACGACCAGATTTGGCATGGTTTTACCCGGAATCGGCTCACACTCGCCTTTTTTCCAATCCTTAACGTCCAGCGCCTGCGCCAGTTCTCCGGGCGTGTCGTGCAGCGTCGGTACGGCGACAATATCTTTTTCCACGCCTAAATGCCCTGCCGTAAGTTCGGAGAATTTACGCGCAATGCCTTTATAGATATCCCAGTCGGAACGGGATTCCCACGCGGGGTCAACCGCTTTGGACAATGGATGGATGAACGGGTGCATATCCGAGGTATTGAGGTCGTTTTTCTCATACCAGGTCGCTGTCGGCAGCACGATGTCGGAATACAAACAGGTCGTGGACATGCGAAAATCCAGCGTCACCAGCAAATCGAGTTTGCCTTCTGCCGCGGTTTCATGCCAAACGACCTCGGACGGTTTATCGCCGCCTTCCGCACCTAGATCTTTGCCTTGCACGCCATGCTGCGTACCCAAGAGATACTTGAGAAAATATTCATGGCCCTTGCCTGATGAACCCAGTAAATTCGAGCGCCAGACAAACAGATTCCGTGGAAAGTTTTGCGGATTGTCGGGATCTTCACAAGACATTTTCAGGCTGCCGTTTTTTAATCCTTCAGCCACATAATCAACAGGATTTTTTCCGGCTTTTTCCGCATCCTTAACCACTTGCAAGGGATTGGTTTGCAACTGTGGCGCGGAAGGCAGCCAGCCCATGCGTTCGCTACGTACGTTATAATCAATCAGACTACCCTGCCAATCCGCAGGATCGGCGAGCGGCGACAGAATCTCGCCCACTTTGAGTTTCTCGTAACGCCATTGGCTGGTGTGATTGTAAAAAAATGACGTGCTGTTCATTTGCCGTGGCGGACGTTTCCAATCCAAGGCAAATGCCAATGGCAACCAACCCGTTTGCGGGCGAAGTTTTTCCTGTCCGACATAATGTGCCCAACCGCCGCCTGACTGGCCAATACAACCACACATCATCAGCATATTTATGATGCCACGGTAATTCATATCCATGTGATACCAGTGATTAATACCCGCCCCCAAAATCACCATGGATCGGCCCCGGGTTTTCTCGGCATTAATCGCAAATTCCCGCGCTACAGCAATAACGTTCTGCCGTTTAACACCGGTGATTTTTTCTTGCCATGCAGGTGTATAAGGAACATCCTCATCATAAGAACTTGCAATGTTGCCACCTCCCAAGCCTCGGTCTATCCCGTAATTGGCAACCAGCAAATCAAATACCGTGGTAGCGAATACTTCCGACCCATCAGCCAACGTGATTTTTTTGACGGGGACATTGCGCCGTTGAATCACATCATGGGTGGAATGCGTGAAATGCGGATGTTCAGAACCACCAAAATAAGGGAAGCCAACGCTGGCTACCTCATCTTTGGTATCGACCAAACTTAAACGCAGTCGGACTTGCTGGCCGTCCGCAGTTTTTTGTTCAATGTTCCAATGCCCATTTTCGCCCCAGCGGAAGCCGACAGAACCGCAAGGCGGCACAATCTGGCCATTAATTTCGTCGTAAGCGACCGTTTTCCAGTCCGGATTATTGTCCTGGCCCAACTGACCCAAGAAATCCGATGCCCTTAAGAATCGGTCCTGCACATAACAGTCGCCCTGTTCTTTCAGCATAACCAAAAACGGCAAATCCGTATTTTCACGTACATACTGATTAAAATAAGGGCTTTGCCGTTCGACATGAAATTCCTTGAGAATGACATGTCCAATCGCCATCGACAGCGCGGCATCGGTGCCCTGTTTAGGATGCAGCCACAAATCCGCGAATTTGCTGGCTTCTGAATAATCAGGACTGACCACGACAACCTTGGCGCCTTTATAACGCGCTTCCGTCATAAAGTGCGCATCCGGTGTACGGGTTTGTGGTACGTTTGATCCCCACATCATGATAAATCCGGCGTTATACCAGTCTGCCGATTCGGGCACGTCGGTTTGTTCGCCCCAGGTTTGCGGCGAAGCGGGAGGTAAATCACAATACCAGTCATAGAAACTCATGCTGACGCCGCCTATCAATGACAAATAACGGCTACCGGCGGCATAAGAAACCATCGACATCGCAGGGATGGGCGAAAAGCCGATAATACGGTCGGGACCGAATGTTTTTGCCGTATAGATATTAGAAGCGGCAATAATTTCGTTCACTTCTTCCCAACTGGCGCGGACCATGCCACCCAAACCGCGTCTGGATTTGTATTCCGTGCTTTTTACCGGGTCTTCAACTATCAACGCCCAGGCCTCAACAGGAGACAATGTTTGCCGCGCTTCACGCCATAATCTGACCAGGCGTCCACGTATCAACGGATATTTGAGTCGATTAGCACTATATAAATACCAGGAGTAACTCGCACCGCGCGGGCAACCGCGCGGTTCGTGATTGGGCAGACCAGGGCGGGTGCGCGGATAATCGGTTTGCTGGGTTTCCCACGTCACCAAACCATTCTTAACGTATATTTTCCAGCTACAAGATCCTGTGCAATTTACACCATGCGTGGAACGCACAATTTTGTCATGTTGCCAGCGCGATCGATAACTGTTTTCCCAGCTTCGGTCTTCATTGGTCACTATCCCGTGATCACCGGAGAAAGTGTCTACTTTTTTCTTGAAAAACAGCAAGCGATCCAGGAAATAACTCATTATGATTTACCTATGTTTTAGGGTTTTGGTGTATAAGCTCGAGACCATAAGGATTCGAACCTAACTTCATATTTGAAAAAATCAACAAGGCATAGACGCCGTTTTACGCGCGTAATTCCACCAGGTAATAGCGATACAAGTAATATAAAAAATGATGAAGCAGTAAAATGCCGCATCAGGGCTGCCGGTAATACTGATAGCCGTGCCGTAACTCTTGGGAATAAAAAAAGCGCCATAGGCTGCGACCGCTGAACTGAACCCCAGCACCGCAGCCGCTTCTTTAGCTGCGTCTTTTCTTGCTTGAGCCAGCACTTCCGCCGCTTGTCCTTTTACTTCACACAAACGCTCGGTCATAAAAATAACCGGAATCATGCGGAAAGTTGAACCGTTACCTACACCTGTAGTAATAAATAACAGCATGAACATGGCAAGAAAGCCCCAGAAGTTGCCCAAGTTACCCGCAGAAGGCATGAAATGTAATACACCAAAAACTGCAACTATCATGACAACAAAATTCCACAATGTTACCTTTGCACCACCCAACTTATCAGCCAGCCAGCCGCCTACCGGTCTTATCAACGCACCGACCAAGGGGCCTAAAAAGGCGTACTGAGTCGGATTAACATCAGGAAACAAAATTTTAATCAGCATGGGTAATCCCGCTGAATAACCGATAAATGACCCGAAAGTTCCGGTATAGAGCCAGCACATCAAATAATTGTGTTTACGCTTGAAAATGATCGATTGCTCTTTAAATGAAGCTTTAGCCGAAGCGATATCATTCATGCCAAACCACGCGGCAATACTGGTCGCAAGAATAAATGGCACCCAGATAAAACCGGCATTTTGCAGCCAGATATTTTTAGTCACATCTGCTTTAATCCAAACTTGTGGATCGCCGCCCCATGAGCCGAATACACCCGTAGCGATCACCAGAGGCACCACAAATTGCACAGTACTGACACCTAAATTGCCCAAACCGGCATTCAAACCCAATGCCGTGCCTTTTTGAGATTGGGGATAGAAAAAGCTGATATTCGACATACTGGAAGCAAAGTTACCGCCGCCAAAACCGCATAACAATGCTAATACGGCCATTAACAGGTACGGTGTTTCCGGATTTTGTACCGCAAAACCTATCCAGACTGATGGCAATAACAACGAGGCCGTACTGATCGTCGTCCAGCGGCGACCGCCGAAAATAGGCACCATGAATGAATAGAAAATCCGTAAGGTTGCTCCGGACAATCCAGGCAACGCCGCCAGCCAAAACAGTTCATTGGTTGTGTATTTAAAACCGATGCTGGGTAAATTAATAACCACTACACTCCACACCATCCACACGGCAAACGCCAGTAATAATGCTGGAATACTGATCCACAGATTACGCGTAGCAATACGCTTCCCTGTTTTTTCCCAGAAATTTTGATCTTCGGGATTCCATTCAGTTAATACTAATGAAGATGGATAACTTAATTCCGGCAAGTAGGTCGAAACCTGTGCCAATTCAGGTACGACGCGGCGTTCCATTCGAGCAATGGCGAAGTGCATCCAGGTCAGCGCAATCATCACCAGAACGAACAGCAGCATGAAACAGCTGCTCCAGATGCCGGTCAGATCGTTCAACATACCGAAAGTCAACGGCAACAAAAAGCCACCCAAACCGCCGACCATACCGACAGCGCCACCCACGGCGCCGACATTACCTGGATAATAAACCGGAATATGTTTGTAGACTGCCGCTTTACCAAACGACATAAACAAGCCCAGCACAGACATCAGAAAGATAAAACCCACAGGACCAATCGCCAAGCTAAAACTGATGTCACCTTTAATCCCGTGCACCACATAATCGGTGGGCGGATAAGACAGAAAAAAAGTGCAAATAGCAGCAACAATAAACGTCCAATACATGATCAACCGTGCACCGAAACGGTCAGATAACCAGCCACCCAGCGCACGAAACAAACTGGCAAAAATGGAATACGACGCAGCCAGCATACCCGCCACCTTAATATCGAAGCCGTAGGCGCCAACCAGATAACGAGGTAACCAGAGTGCCAGTGCGACAAAAGCGCCAAATACACAAAAGTAGTACAGCGAAAAGCGCCAGACCTGTATATTTTTAAGCGGTTCCAGTTGTTTTATGAACGAATCCGGCTTGGCCCCCGATACACGTCGGGCTTTAAGCATGGGCTCATCTTCACTGACAAACCAGAAAATTGCCGCCATCAGCAGCAAAGCCGCTCCCCAGATTTGCGCCACAGCATGCCAGCCAAAAGCCACCATCACAAAAGGCGCTATGAATTTAGTGACTGCCGCGCCTACATTGCCCAGACCGAAAATACCCAGCGCAGTGCCTTGTTTTTCTGTTGGAAACCACCTCGAAGTGTAGGCAATACCTACGGCAAACGAGCCACCTGCAATACCGATACCTAATGCTGCCACGAGATACATAAAGTAAGTGTCTACTGTAGTCAGCAGAAACGTAGCAATAGCAGCAGTTATCATAACTATTGTATATACGATACGACCACCGTACTGATCGCTCCAAATACCCAGTATCAGTCGAATTAACGATCCCGAAAGAATAGGTGTGCCCACCAGCAAACCAAATTCTGTTTCACTTAAGCCCAAGTCTTTTTGAATTTGCAGGCCGATGATGGAAAAGATTGTCCAGACTGCAAAACAGGTAGTGAAGGCAATGGTGCTTAACCAGAGAGCTCGCGACTGCTGGGCGGGGGTAACGTTATCAACAATAGACATAATAATCCTTTCTTACGCGTTAAATGATTTGAGCTTTAAAGTGTTCGCCTGACACAGCATCCTACCCTCATGAACTAGAGGTTTGTAGCATAAATTCAGAGAAAATTATTATTTAAGTATATACAATCTCACTAAAAGGTATATTATAAATACATCTTTAATATAGTTCTTTTTCTAAAACTAAGCAACATGCAAATCACCAGCTACACGGATTACGCACTCAGGGTATTGATTTATCTGGCAATGTCACAGAGCAAGCAGGCTAATATTACGGAAATAGCCGATTTTTATAATATTTCCCGCAATCATTTAGTGAAGGTTGTTCATCAACTGGGCGGCAAGGGCTTTGTTAAAACAACGCGTGGTAAGGGTGGCGGTTTGTCATTGCAGCGTCCACCGGAAATGATAAGCATCGGTGAAGTGGTACGCAGCATGGAAACTCATTTTAACTGGGTAGAGTGTTTTGATCCGGCGCAGCAGCAGTGCCGGTTGCTGCCGGACTGCGGCTTAAAACACTTGTTAGCACACGCAGGAAATGCCTACTTACAAGTGCTGGATGCAGCGACTCTGGCAGATGTATTGTTAGATACAGTAGCTGTTAAGCCTCCGCAGAAAGAATCTGACAACTTGAAATAATAACAGTTGTGCAATTAATTGAGCCTTTGGCGGTACCGCCAGCTATGTGTTTCTGGGAACGAAAAAACCTTACCGGGCTTTATGATGCTCAAAGTAGCGATTCAATACCAACAATACAATTAATTTAAGAATAAACAGTTTGTTTCATTACACAGGGAGGGCTTTATGCTAAAAAATCCAAAAATAATGATATTAGCCGTTGCACTATTGGACATTCATATAACAGCATCATCTGCATTTGCTAATGATGTCACGAAATCTGTTGAAGACGCACT
>CAYVFT010000065.1:17330-19437 GCA_964450225.1 uncultured Crenothrix sp.
TAACAGCATCATCTGCATTTGCTAATGATGTCACGAAATCTGTTGAAGACGCACTTAAGTTCGGTAATGGGGCCGCAGTAAAATTCAATCTGAATTACCGCTATGAAAACGCCAATCAGGAAGAAGTCCCGAATCCACTACTCAACGGCAGACCTTTACCTGCCGCAAGACAACCGCAAACCGCCAATGCCAACACGGTGCGCCTGCGCCTGGGCCTGCTTTCACCAGTGTTTCATGGCCTGCAGGGCTATGCCGAATATCAGGGCCTCTATGCGATGCAGTCGGATTACAACAGTACGCGTAACGGTAAAACCGGATATACAGTCATTGCCGATCCTTACGAAAATGAACTCGATCAGTTATGGATCAGTTATGCCGGCATTCCGGACACGCTCATCAAGGGCGGACGGCAAGTCATCAAGTTCGATGACGACCGCTTTATCGGTAACGTGCTCTGGCGGCAGTTACAGCAAACCTATGACTCGGTGCTGATTACGCACAACGATCAGCAGCTTTTCGGCCTAACCGTTAATGCCGGCTATATCGGCAATGTCAAAACCTTTACGGCTACTAACGAACACATTAATGCGCCGATACTCAATGTCAATTATAAAGTTGGCGATTACGGCAACCTGGTCGGTTATGGCTACTGGCTGGGTTTTACTGATCCAGACGTCTATTTCAAATCGAACCAAAGTTACGGTATTCGCTTGACCAATTATCTAAAACCGGGGGACTCGCTGAAAATGAGTGATAACTATGGCCTGGTTTACACAGCTGAATGGAGTATTCAAAAAGATTACATAAATAGCCCGAAAGACTATACGGTAAACCGCTACAATCTGATGGGCGGTTTGACTGCCTATAATTTTACCGTTCAAGGCGCCATGGAGCAGCTTGACGGACTTGGCCAGAATCAGACTTTTCAAACGCCATTGGGTACAAACCATATGTTTCAGGGTTGGGCCGATCTATTCTTCGTCACCCCTAAAGATGGTATTCGCGATGTGTTCGGCACCCTGATTACCACGCTGGATCGCGGCGAAGTAACCTTGATGGGGGTTTACCATAATTTTTATGATGATACCGGAAATATTCATTACGGCAAGGAATGGGATTTTATGGCAACCAAAAAATTCGGCCAGCATTATATGCTGTTAGCAAAATACGCTTATTACGATGCTGATCAATACAATACTGATACACAGAAAATCTGGTTACAAGCAAACGTCAATTTTTAACTATTATCGAGTAATTGCAGCCAAAGCACTTAACGGAAGTTTGTGAAATAGCTTCACTTAATCTTTAGGATTTGCTAGGTATTACATTTATTGAGTTGAATTCTCCGGAGTTTTAAGTTTTCTTTATATAAAAAAGCATGATATCATGCTACCTATAAATTGGATGCTGTGTAAGAACAGTGAGTTATTAAAATACATTTAGGGAGAAGCCATGCTTATATTGACACGTCGAGTAGGGGAGACTTTAATGATTGGTGACGAAGTTACTGTCACTGTTCTTGGAGTAAAAGGAAATCAGGTTCGTATCGGTGTTAATGCGCCAAAAGATGTCTCTGTTCATAGGGAAGAAATTTACGAAAGAATCAAAAAAGAACAAGCTGAATCGGCTGGTTCTGCACGTACTGAAGACTAAAATGTTTTAGGAGAGATGGCCGAGAGGCTGAAGGCGCTCCCCTGCTAAGGGAGTATGGGTTTTATAGCCCATCGAGGGTTCGAACCCCTCTCTCTCCGCCACAATAAAATGTTGATTTTATATAAATAAAGATTGACATAAATTCAATAAAAAAAGACAATAGACGGCTCAATAAGGCGCCCGTAGCTCAGCTGGATAGAGTAATCGGCTACGAACCGATCGGTCGGGAGTTCGAATCTCTCCGGGCGCGCCATTGACTATCAAAGTTTAATCCCCTGTAGCTCAGTCGGTAGAGCGGGTGACTGTTAATCACTAGGTCGGCGGTTCGAGCCCGTCCGGGGGAGCCAAGTAAATCAAAGCCTTACATGTAAGTGTAAGGCTTTTTTTATGCCTGCTATTTTTCAGGTCTTGGCGGGGTCATGTTTGAAGTGATAAATTTACACAACACCGGCAA
>CAYVFT010000066.1:0-19424 GCA_964450225.1 uncultured Crenothrix sp.
GAATTAGCGTGCCACGTTCAATTAAAAAAGGTCCTTTTATTGATCATCATCTACTAAAAAAAGTTGAAGATGCAGTAAGTAGCAATAATAGGAAACCGATTAAAACCTGGTCAAGAAGATCGATGATTATACCAGATATGCTAGGCTTGACTATTGCTATCCATAATGGACGACTGCATATTCCAGTTCTTATTTCTGAGAATATGGTCGGTCATAAATTAGGTGAGTTTGCACCCACGCGAACATATAAAGGCCACGTGGCTGATAAGAAATCTAGGTAGATTAAGTGATGGAAATTTCAGCAAGATTAAATAACGCCCCATTATCTGCACAAAAAGCGCGATTGGTTGGTGATCAAATTCGTGGCATGCCAGTTGAAAAAGCTTTGAATACATTGAAATTCAGTTCAAAGAAAGCTGCTGCAATCATCAAGAAAGTTCTTGAATCGGCAATAGCTAATGCAGAACATAATGAAAGTGCAGATATCGATGAATTAAAAGTGTCTACCGTTTATGTCAATGAAGGGGCGACCATGAAAAGGTTTAAGGCAAGAGCTAAAGGACGTGCGAACCATATCCTTAAAAGAACCTGCCACATTACAATTAAAGTCGCAGAATACGAGTAGAGGCATAAAATGGGTCAAAAAGTACATCCAACAGGTATACGCCTTGGAATTGTAAAAGAATGGAATTCGAGGTGGTATGCGAATAGTCATGATTATTCAGATTTTCTGCATCAGGATTTAATGGTCAGAGCATATATAAAGAAAAAATTGGCTCATGCTTCAGTAAGCCGCATTCAAATAAATCGCCCTGCGAATAATGCGCATATAACCATACATACTGCGCGTCCGGGTATTGTAATCGGTAAAAAAGGGGAAGATATTGATGTGTTACGTCAAGATATATCAAAAATGATTGGGATTCCTGTCCAGCTAAATGTCGAAGAAATAAGAAAGCCGGAGCTCGATGCTCAGTTAGTGGCTGAGGGAGTGGCTCAGCAACTTGAGAAAAGAATTATGTATCGCCGGGCAATGAAACGAGCAGTGACCAATACTATGCGGTTAGGTGCTGAAGGCATAAAAATAAATGTGGGTGGTCGTTTAAACGGAGCTGAAATTGCAAGAAGCGAATGGTATCGCGAAGGGCGTGTGCCATTGCATACCTTAAGGGCAGACATTGATTATGCAACTGCTGAGGCTCATACAACCTATGGAATTATCGGCATTAAAGTGTGGATATTCAAAGGTGAAGTATTCGACATGGATGCACATATTGCATCCATTAACTCTGAATCCAAGAAATAGTTGAAGGGACACAGTAATGCTTCAACCTAAAAGAACTAAATTCCGTAAGCAACATAAAGGTAGAAATAACGGAACTGCCGTGCGTGGCTCATCAGTTAGCTTTGGCGAGTATGGTTTAAAATCAATTAGTCGTGGCAGACTAACTGCCAGACAAATTGAATCGGCTCGTAGAACTATCACGCGACACGTCAAACGTGGCGGAAAGATATGGATTAGAATTTTTCCCGATAAGCCAATTACCAAAAAACCATTAGAAGTTCGTATGGGAAAAGGTAAGGGTAGTGTAGAATATTGGGTTGCTCAGATAAGGCCTGGAACTATGTTGTATGAAATACAAGGCGTTTCTGAAGAACTAGCACGTGAAGCATTCGCATTAGCTGCTGCAAAGCTACCTTTAAAAACACTTTTTACCGCTCGGACAATAATGTAATGAAAGTAAGTGAATTACGCCAAAAAACAAAAGACGAATTAGGAACTATGTTGCTCGAATTATCACGTGAGCGATTTAATTTAAAAATGCAAAAAGGTACGGGTCAACTGTCCAAACCAGATCAAGTGAAAAAGGTTAGGCGCGATGTAGCACGTATCCATACCATATTAAATGAAATGGCGAGTGCATAACTATGAGCGAAAATACAACTAAATTGCGGACGATCACTGGTCGGGTTGTTAGCAATAAAATGGACAAAACCATTACCGTTTTGGTGGAGCGTGTTGTGAAGCATCCAGTTTATGGAAAATACATCAAGCGCTCAACAAAAATGATGGCTCATGATGAACAAAATGTCTGCATGGAAGGTGATATGGTAACAATAACATCTTGTAGGCCTTTATCTAAGAATAAAACCTTTAAGTTGGTTCAAGTCTTAGAAAGTGCTAACAAATAGCATAAACAATTTATATCAAAGAGTGTAGGAATAAATCATGATTCAGATGCAAACTAACCTTGACGTCGCCGACAATAGCGGTGCAAAAAGGGTCATGTGTATCAAAGTATTAGGAGGATCGCATCGGCGTTATGCAGGAATTGGCGATATCATCAAAGTCAGCATAAAAGACGCAATACCTCGTGGAAGAGTAAAAAAGGGTGAGGTTTATAACGCTCTTGTTGTCAGAACGCGTAAAGGCGTTCGTAGGCCAGATGGTTCGGTTATCCGTTTTGATGGCAATGCGGCCGTTATTCTCAATAACAATTTGCAGCCTTTGGGAACTCGTATTTTTGGCCCTGTAACGCGTGAGTTGAGAGGAGAGAAATTTATGAAAATTATCTCACTTGCTCCTGAAGTTTTATAAGGTAGGGTTTGAAAATGGCGAAAATTAAAAAAGGTGATGATGTTATCGTTCGTACCGGTAAGGATAAAGGTAAGAGTGGTAGGGTAACCAAGATTTTGAAAGACAACAAGGTTTTAGTTGAGGGAATCAACCAGGTAAAAAAGAACCAAAAACCAAATCCGAATGCTGGTATTTCAGGCGGGATAATTGTCAAAGATATGCCGATTAATATTTCCAATATTGGATTGTATAATCCCGTAACGAAAAAAGCAGACAGAGTCGGCTTTAAGTTATTAGAAGATGGAAAGAAAGTCAGATATTTTAAATCAACAAATGAAGTTGTTGATGTGTAAGGTGCAGATGAATCATGGCTAGATTAGAAACCGTATATAAAGAAAAAATCCTTCCGGCACTAGTAGAGCAATTTGCTTATAAATCTATTATGCAGGCTCCACGTATCACAAAAATAACACTTAATATGGGTGTTGGTGGTGCGGTCGCTGACAAAAAGGTTCTACAATCTGCACTTTCTGACATGGAAAAAATTTCCGGTCAAAAACCAGTTATTACGCTGGCAAGAAAATCGATTGCTGGTTTTAAAATTCGAGACGATATGCCTATTGGATGCAAAGTAACTTTGCGTAGCGATAGGATGTATGAATTCTTAGATCGCTTAATAAGCGTCTCTATTCCCAGAATTCGTGATTTCAGAGGATTAAGTCCAAAAAGCTTTGATGGTCGTGGTAATTATTCCATGGGCGTCAAAGAGCAAATTATATTTCCTGAAATTGATTATGATAAAATCGACACTTTGCGTGGTATGGATATTACTATCACAACAACAGCTCAGACCAACGAAGAAGGTTTGGTTTTGTTAAAGCTGTTTAATTTTCCATTTAAGAGCTAAAGGGCGATTTTAACATGGCAAAAAAGTCAATGATTGCGCGCGAAGAAAAGCGTAAAAAATTAGTAAAAAAATATGATATTAAGCGTAAATCTCTGAAAGAAATAATCAGAGACCCTAACGCAACATTCGAAGACAAAGAAGCTGCTCATTTACAACTCCAAAAATTACCAAGGGACTCCAGCGTAACAAGAGTCCGTAACCGTTGTAATTTAACTGGACGTCCGCATGGGTATTACCGTAAATTTGGTCTTAGTAGAAATAAATTAAGAGAGGCTACAATGCGCGGTGATGTGCCTGGCGTAGTCAAAGCAAGTTGGTAAGATCTGTTGGATCAAGTTTGGAGATAAGAAAATGAGTATGACAGACCCGGTAGCAGATATGCTGACCCGCATCAGAAACGGGCAATCTGCAGGCAAAAAAAGTATAAAACAACCTTCGTCAAAATTGAAAGTATCTATTGCCAAGGTACTAAAAGAAGAAGGTTACATTACAGATTTCAGCACTGAGACAATCGGCAGTCATACCGAAATGACTATCGAATTGAAATATTATAAAGGTGCTCCTGTAATCGAAACGATAAAAAGAATTAGTAGGCCTGGTTTACGTATTTATAAATCTAAAGACGAATTGCCAAAAGTTCTTGGCGGCTTAGGGATTGCTATTGTATCAACATCAAGTGGTGTAATGACTGATAGAGCTGCGCGTGCTATTGGGCATGGCGGCGAAGTTATTTGCACTGTTTGTTAATGTAGGTGTGTTATGTCAAGAATTGCTAAAGCCCCGGTTTCAATCCCAAAAGGTGTGGAAATTAAATTAGATGGTAACATGATGACAGTTAAGGGAAGTAAAGGTCTGTTATCACACATACTAAATAGCGCCGTTAATATAGATATTGCAGATAATGTGATTCATATGCAATGGGATAAAGACAATAAAGAAGCCACTGCTCAAGCTGGTACTGCTAGAGCAATACTAAACAATATGGTTACAGGAGTCTCTGTAGGATTTGAGAAAAAATTGACTTTGATAGGAGTTGGTTACAGAGCACAGGCAAAAGAGAATACACTTAGCTTGTCACTTGGTTTTTCTCATCCTGTGGATTATGAAGTTCCAGCTGGAATAACAGTGGAAACACCAACTCAGACTGAAATAATAGTCAGAGGAACCGACAAGCAGTTAGTCGGAGAAGTTTCTGCAAAAATAAGAGCTTATCGTCCACCTGAGCCTTACAAGGGTAAGGGTGTCAGATATGCTGAAGAGAATGTTCTAAGAAAAGAAGCTAAGAAGAAGTAGGGTGGCGTAATGGATAAGAAAGAATCTCGAATGAAACGCGCATTAAAGCTGCGTTCAAAAATTAAAAAATTAAGTGCAACTAGATTATCTATACACAAAACTTCACAGCACATATATGCTCAGGTTATAAGTGAAGATGGAAGCACCACACTAGTAAGTGCATCAACTACACAAGCAGAAATCAAAGCATCATTAAAAAACACTGGCAATATTAAGGCTGCGGCTGAAGTAGGAAAATTTATTGCTCAAAAAGCAATTGCTGCCGGCGTAACAGAGGTTGCTTTTGATCGCTCTGGATTCAAATATCATGGTCGCGTTAAAGCATTGGCTGATGCAGCGCGTGAAGCCGGCTTGAAATTTTAGGAGAATAAAATGGCTACAGCACCTGCTCAAGGTAGTACTGACGGTCTACAAGAAAAGTTAGTTAATGTAAGACGCGTCGCGAAGGTTGTAAAAGGAGGTAGGGTTTTCGGTTTTACAGCGCTGACAGTTGTTGGTGATGGCGAAGGTCGAGTTGGTTATGGCGTTAGCAAGGCGCGAGAAGTGCCTATCGCGATTCAAAAGTCATTAGAACAAGCGCGCAAAAACATGCGTAAAGTTTCATTGAAAGGAGATACTTTACAATACGCTATTATGAACACTACTGGAGCTGCAAAGGTCTATATGCAGCCAGCATCTGAAGGTACAGGAATTATTGCTGGTGGAGCAATGAGGGCCGTATTTGAAGTGGTTGGTGTGCATAACGTATTAGCAAAATGCATAGGAACCAGTAACCCGATAAATGTTGTTAGAGCAACAATTAATGGTCTTACTGGAATGCACAATGCTAACCAGATAGCTGCAAAACGCGGTTTATCAGTTGAACAGATTATTGGGTAGTTGCAATGGCTAGTAATAAATTAAATGTAACAATGACAAAAAGCAAGTATGGGCGATTGCCTCGACATCAAGCCTGTTTAAAAGGTTTGGGTTTGCGCAAAATCAACCAAACTGTTGAAGTGTTCAACACAGCTGAAAACAGAGGTATGATAAAAAAAATATCGTACATGCTAAAAGTCGAGGAAGTGTAATGTATTTAAATACCATCCAGGCAAGTGCAGGAGCACGCAAAAAAGCAAAGCGTGTAGGTCGAGGTATTGGTTGTACGCTCGGTAAAACTTGTGGCAGAGGACATAAGGGGCAAAAAGCACGTAGCGGCGGCTTCCATAAGGTTGGTTTTGAGGGTGGTCAAATGCCTTTGCAACGTCGTTTGCCCAAAATTGGCTTCACTTCGCAAATGAGTAAATTCTCAGCAGAAGTACGATTAAGTGAGCTTAATGTGTTAGTTGTTGACGAGATAGATCTTAAGGTTTTAATAGATGCGAACATCGTCCCTGCGTTTACTAAAATTGCAAAAGTCATTCAATCAGGTGTTATCAGCAAAGCAGTAAGTGTCAAAGGAATAAAAGTCACTGCTGGAGCAAGAGAATCTATAGAAGCAGCTGGCGGCAAAGTAGAGGCATAAGTGAGTACATCAAGAGCTCAGAGGGTTAACAAATCGGGTGGTTTTTCGGAGCTTAAATCAAGATTGCTTTTTGTTCTTGGCGCTCTATTCGTTTATAGAGTCGGTGCTCATATACCTGTGCCAGGGATAGATCCAAAGGCGCTTGCGGTTATGTTTGAACAACAAAGTGGATCCATCTTGGACATGTTCAACATGTTCTCCGGTGGTGCTTTGATGCGGCTAAGTCTATTTGCGCTTGGTATAATGCCTTATATCTCTGCATCAATTATCATGCAGTTGATGACTGTCGTTATACCGTCTATGGAGCAAATGAAAAAAGAAGGTGAGTCCGGAAGACGCAAAATATCTCAATTTACTCGTTATGGCACAGTTGTTCTAGCAACATTTCAAGCCATAGGGATTTCCCTTGCCCTGCAAAATCAAACCGCTGGCGGCCTCTCTGTCGTTTTGAGTCCAGGTATTGGATTTATTGCTATTACAACTATCACACTGGTTACCGGCACTGTTTTCTTGATGTGGTTAGGCGAGCAGGTAACTGAGCGCGGCATAGGCAATGGAATTTCAATGATTATTTTTGCCGGTATCGTTTCGGGATTGCCTAAAGCGATAGGTGGAACTTTGGAATTAGCCAGAACGGGCGAAATGAACGGAGCATTTATAATATTATTGTTCCTTATATCACTTTCTGTTACTGCACTTGTTGTGTTTGTGGAGCGAGGTCAGAGAAGAATACTCATTAATTATCCGAAAAGACAACAGGGGCGTAAGCTTTATGGCGGGCAAAGTAGTTTTTTGCCATTGAAGTTGAATATGGCTGGTGTAATACCGCCAATATTTGCGTCAAGTATTATTTTGTTTCCAGCAACTATTGCAGGTTGGTTTGGAAATAGTGAAGGGTTTACTTGGCTTCAGGATATAGCGACCATGTTATCGCCAGGTCAGCCGGTCTACGTGATTCTTTATGCGACAGCTATTATCTTCTTCTGTTTCTTTTATACTGCTTTAGTTTTCAACTCAAAAGAAACAGCTGAAAACCTAAAAAAATCAGGTGCATTTTTGCCCGGAATTAGGCCTGGTATGCAAACTGGTTCATACATTGATAAGGTAATGACAAGATTAACATTAGTTGGTGCGATATATATTACCTTGGTATGTTTGTTGCCTGAGTTTTTAATAGTATACTGGAATGTCCCCTTTTATTTTGGCGGAACTTCTTTGTTGATTATTGTGGTAGTCGTCATGGATTTTATTTCTCAAATGCAAACCCATGTAATGTCTCAACAATATGAAGGCTTAATGAAAAAGGCCAATCTTAAAAAATAATTTACGCACAAGATCATTTAGGAGTTAGCTGTGAAAGTTCGTGCTTCAGTAAAAACAATTTGTAGAAATTGTAAAATAGTAAAAAGAAATGGTGTTGTTAGGGTTATTTGTGTCGACGGAAGGCACAAACAACGACAAGGCTAAAATTTGTTGCGCCTTAATTACTGCTATGCTATAATTCGGCGCTTAACTTTAGAGTACTACTCAGGGGAGTATCTAGATGGCACGTATTGCCGGGATAAATATACCAGATCATAAGCACGCAGTAATAGCATTAACTGCAATTTATGGAATTGGTCGTCAAACAGCAAGTGAAATTTGCGATAAGGTTGGTATAACACCTTCCGTAAAAATTAAAGAACTGACTGAAGAGCAATTAGAAGCTATTCGTAATGTAGTTTCAAAGATGACAGTGGAAGGTGATCTGCGTCGTGAAGTTTCTATGAATATCAAACGTTTGATGGATCTAGGTTGCTATCGCGGAATAAGGCATCGCCGGGGTTTGCCATTAAGAGGACAACGTACGAGAACCAATGCTCGTACTCGCAAAGGTCCGCGTAAACCTATTAGAAAATAAGATATCCTTTAAGAGGTCGAAGTAATGGCTAGTCCAAATCGTTCAAGAAAACGTATCAAAAAAGAAGTTGCTGATGGCATAGTACATGTGCACGCATCTTTTAACAACACAATCATAACTATAACGGATCGAAAGGGCAATGCTTTGTCTTGGGCAACATCTGGTGGTTCAGGTTTCCGAGGGTCAAGAAAAAGTACACCATTTGCTGCACAGGTCGCTGCTGAAAAAGCGGGCATTGTTGCGCAAGAATTTGGGATGAAAAATCTTGATGTTATGATTAAAGGCCCAGGCCCAGGTCGTGAGTCCGCAGTGCGTTCACTGAATAATCTCGGATTTAAAATTAATAATATTGTTGATGTGACGCCCATTCCACATAATGGTTGCCGTCCTCCTAAGAAACGCCGCGTATAAAGAATCTGGAGTAGTATCATGGCAAGATATCTTGGACCTACCTGTAAATTAAGTCGAAGAGAAGGGACTGACCTGTTTTTAAAAAGCAGAGGAAAGTCTTTAGAAAATAAATGTAAGTTAGATCAACGACCCGGTCAGCACGGAACTAAGCGGGCGAGAAGTTCTGATTATGCTCTACAGTTGAGAGCAAAGCAGCGGCTACGTAGAATCTATGGGATTCTAGAAAAGCAGTTTAGAAATTACTATAAATTTGCTGATATGAAAAAAGGTGCAACCGGTGAAAACTTATTGAACCTTCTTGAATCTCGATTAGATAATGTGGTTTATAGGATGGGTTTTGCTAGTACTAGAGCAGAAGCACGGCAGTTAGTATGCCATAAATCCATTCAGGTTAATGGTTCGCTTATTAATGTTCCTTCTTACCAGGTACTTCCAGGTGATGTTTTAATTGTTAGAGAGAAAGCAAAAAAACAACAAAGAATAGTTGACGCTTTAACCGTCGCTGAGCAGTATGGATTTCCAGCTTGGGTTGAAGTCAACTCAAAGACCATGTCTGGAACATTCAGCTCATTGCCTGATCGCGTTGATTTAGGTAGTGACATTAATGAGCAGCTGGTTGTTGAGCTTTACTCTAAATAATTGCAGTTCTGAGGGATATAAATGCAGAATTCTATTTCTGGCTTATTAAGGCCTCGATTAGTTGAAGTTGTAAGCAATTCGCCAAATCATTCCAGGATAATCATAGAGCCGCTTGAGCGTGGTTTTGGTCATTCTCTCGGTAATGCGCTAAGGCGTGTATTATTATCTACTATTCCTGGTTGCGCAGTCACAGATGTGGAAATTGAAGGTGTTCTCCATGAGTACACGACAATTGAAGGTGTTCAGGAAGATGTAATTGATATTTTGCTGAACCTGAAAAAATTAGCAGTAGTGCTTCATTCGAAAGATGAGGTTGAGCTGATTTTAATAAAAAATGGCGCAGGTTGCGTAACGGCAGCTGATATTATTTTGCCGCATGATGTAGAAGTTATAAATCCAGATTTAGTTATCGCCAACTTAACGCAAGCTGGTGTATTGAATATGAAGATTAGAGTTCGGCGCGGAAGAGGTTATGAGCCAGTCAGTGTTCGTAAATTAAATTCTGAGCAGGGTCTGGCTGTTGGTGCGCTGCAATTAGATGCTTCATTTAGTCCAATTGTTAAAGTAGCTTACCAGGTTGAAAGTACGCGAGTTGAACAGCGCACAAATTTAGATAAATTGGTTATTGAACTGGAAACAAATGGTACTGTTGATCCAGAAGAAACTATAAAAATGGCTGCTACGATACTCCATGATCAGTTATCTGTTTTTGTTGATTTTGAGAAAGTTAATGATCAAATTGTAGAAGAGGAAGTTCAAATTGAAGAAGTATTTGATCCCGTTCTCCTACGTCCTGTTGACGATCTCGAGTTAACTGTACGTTCAGCTAATTGTTTAAAAGCAGAGAATATTTTTTATATTGGTGATCTAATTCAACGAACCGAAGTTGAATTATTAAAAACTCCTAATCTTGGAAAAAAATCTTTAACAGAAATTAAAGATATACTTGCATTAAAAGGATTATCATTAGGTATGCGATTAGAGAATTGGCCGCCTGATAATCTTGCAGATCAATCTCACGCAATAACATCACATTAACATTAGGTCTTTTAATAATGAGACATCGTAAATCAGGTCGAAAATTCAATATTAATAGTAGCCATCGTAAGGCACTATTCAGTAACATGGCAGGCTCATTATTCAAACATGAGCTGATAAAAACAACTTTACCTAAAGCTAAGGAACTTAGAAGGTTTGCTGAGCCTTTGATAACTTTATCCAAAGAAGATAATGTTGCGAAAAGACGTCTCGCATTTTCAAGGTTACGTGATCGAGAGGTTGTGACTAAGCTCTTCAATGAACTGGGACCGCGTTATAAAAATAGAGCGGGGGGTTATTTACGTATCTTGAAATGCGGTTTTAGGCCAGGTGATGATGCGCCAATGGCATACGTTGAATTGGTTGATAGAGCAGAATAAATTTAAACAATCTATTGCAAAAAAAAGCCGGAATATCCGGCTTTTTTTATGTTCATCACAAAATATTAATTTTGTTGTTTTGCGTTAAGGGGTAGGGATTTTTATTTTTGTAATAATTTCATTTTATCCGGTTTTCCATTCCATTCATCAGCATCCGGCAGGGGTGATTTTACCTCTGTTATAACTGGCCATTGTTTTGCTAATTCAGCGTTTAATTGGATGAATATTTCTTGTCCTTCAGGCAATTCATCTTCAGCAAAAATTGCATTGGCTGGACATTCAGGTTCACATAACGTGCAATCGATACATTCATCTGGGTCAATAACTAGAAAGTTAGGTCCTTCATGAAAGCAGTCGACAGGGCATACATCGACACAGTCAGTAAATTTACATTTGATACAGTTTTCAGTGACTACAAAAGCCATAATTTCTACCAGGAAGGGTTAAGGGAAGTGATAATAATTCTAGGGTGCTATATTAGCAGAAAGGAATAACTGATAGAACACCAAGTCATCATTAAAATTGTTATGAAGAATAAGAAAGCATGAAAAAGTTTGAAAGTTTATTTCACGTTTTCTGAATTAAATAAGGAGGCAAATAGACTCTTAGAACTACTAATTTTTCGTTCTTTAGTGTTTTTTAGAGCTCGCTTTGCATCCTCTTTAAGTTGGTTATCGGCATATGCTTGTTCTGTACGAGCAGGAACAGCTATTGCACGTTTAAAATATTTTTCTGCTTCATAAAGTCTATTGTTGGCTAATAGAAAATCACCATAGAAATAATTGCTATCAATACCATTAGGATTGATCTTTAAAGCAGTATGTAACATTTTTTCGGCAGTTGCCTCATCACCGAATCCGATTGGCCACTTGGGAGCCATGTAATAAAGTGTGCCTAATGTAACGTAAGCCGAACCACTCATAGCTTGTGGATTTATTGCGATAGCTTTCTGTAATAAATCACGAGCTTCATGAATGGCTTTAAGTGCAGCAACGGCATCCTGATGATCGGCATTGGTTGCCTTGATAATGGCCTCCCAAATAATAGGTTCTGCATTTTTTGGATGTTGCCTTGAAAGATTAACTGTCTTGTCAATTAATCTGAGATATTCAGGGCCGCGTTTTTGTTTAGGTGTTCTGTAATAAATAGAAGCCCACTCTGATTCAATGCTTTGCAAAGAGTCATTAAGGTTCTCAGCTAAACATTGAGATGACAGTAGCAATAATGCAACAAAAGTTGTTTTTTTCATACTGTCAATATAGGGCAAAATGCCAATTTTTTCAATAGGTCTATTATATTTTTAGTTTTCGCGCCACTCCAGGTAAGGATGGACTGCAAGGTTGTTGTTGTAATATCGCAAATCGTGGGTGACTTCCAGTCCTAGCCAGTGTGGTTTTGAAAATGATTTACCTATCCCTAATAACTCAATTTCAGCGATAGTCAATCCTTGATTATCACCATGAAACTCATCTATCTCCCATGTATTCCCATCATCAATTACAAAATGGCGGGTTTTTTCTATTATTGGTTTTTTGCACAGATTATTAATAATTTCGTTTGCGTCAGGTAGTGGAATTTCATATTCATATTCATGCCTGTGAGTACCGATAGTTGCGCTTTTTATATTTAGCCATGCATGGGCATCACTGATTCTGATTCTGATGGAACTGGTCGCTTGAGAGCTTAAATAACCTTGTCGGTATTTGACTGAGCGAATTATTTGTTCACGCCAAGCATTATTAGCAAGTAAAAATTTATGTTCAATTTCTATAGCCATCAGAATTCTCCGCAGTTGTTGCTGCCATCGCAGTAAGGAGGCGTTTGTGTCCCAGAGTCGCCACATAAATGCAATGTTTTGGTTTCTTCGGCAATGAATTTAACGGATATTTTATCTGAAAATTCACTATGTGAATGATCGCACAAAGGCATCGTTTGGCTGAAGCCACAACTACACCAGGAATATTTTCTTCCAGCTTCAACCTGTACAGGTAGTGGAGAATTAGTATTAGTTAACATGGCATATGTTATGAGCAAATTGACGAAAATTATGATTATATAGTAACTTTGATGTCGCTATACAGTATTCAGGACATAATGATCTGAGAAATCTGTTATGGAAGCGGAGTGAAAAGGCTGGTGTGTCCAAAATATAACTTTTGTTGGCCGCAAAGAAAAAGGTTGATTTACATATATCCGGTTATTTGAACGGCATATCAGATGCTTTATGAGGCAAGGCCTCAAGTATGATCTTTTGGGAGTCTAAAGAGGATGGTCTGGCTTCAGGCGACTCGACCGCTAGATTGAAAACGATATGGTTTAACGGCCGAGTTTGACTGCCCTTGTAAAAGAGTTCTACATGCTTAAACGCATACCAAGCCAGCCGGCTCTTGGTGCTCCGGGTGAGACAAAACGGCTATCGTTAAATGCCGGACCCAATATCTCGGAAGCATCCCCATAAACGCCAAAAGAGTTATAGTTTGTGCCGAAAATATTATTGAGCTTGCCAAACAAGGAGAAATAGTTAGTTACCTTATATTCGGCCGTGGTATTGAACACCCAGTAACCGCTTAGCTTCTTATGGTTATTGTCCTCATCGCCCCTAAAATACTGATCGCCACTGTATATTCCGTCGATACTGAAAGATACTTTCCGCCATAAATCAACACCTAATGTCGCTTTATAGAGATTTTCAGGAATGCCTGGGATTCTGTCGCCCCTGTCAACAACAGTTGGTTGAGAAGGGTCCAAAGCATCTATGCTATCAAACGAATTCATAAAGGTGGCATTTAAATAGGTATAGTTGGTTGAAAAATGCCAGTCGTCGATTTGACTGAACAACTGCGGATAATTCACTGTCGTCCCCACCTCTATGCCATGGCGACGGGTTTGTCCAACATTATCAAAATAGCCTTGACTAATAATATTGCTAGATACATCACGACGAAAAATAATATCGTTGTTATTAATGGTGTGAAAGTAGCCCACGTTCCATTTCAAATCACCTTTTCCTAGCAATTCATTCAGATCTCCTCTGAATCCGCCTTCCCAGGTTTTGGCAACAACTTGCTTCAAAGGTGGGTCAGCAATGAAGGAATTCGGCAATTTACACGGAGCTTCTGGGTCAGCGCAACTCAATTCCATAGGTGTTGGTGCGCGAGCAGACTCACTATAACTGCCGTACATACCGAAATTATTGATGATTTGATAGGTTAATCCGGCTGAAGGGTTAAATCGGTCAAACGTATGCGAACCGTTTAATGTTTTCCCAGGATCGTTGATATATTGGTCTTCCATGTCGATCCCGATATGGTTAAAACGTCCGGCGATGGTGGCGGTTAAGTCATCAGTGATGGAAAAGCTGTCTAAAAAAAAGGCGCCCACTGTTTCTGTACTGGTATTCAGTCGCACTTTAGATTCATCGATATAAATACCGCTGCCAATCGTGCCTCTAGTGTCTGTTAACGCCGCTAACTCTGTGTCCGACTCAAAATGCACAGTGGCATAATCATAGCTTGCCCCGACAGTCAGATTGTTTTCATGTTTGAATAAATCCTGATTAAACACTGATTGTAATGTGCCGCCGCGACTGCGTTGATAGGTTTGGCTGGTATTGTTGGTTGCTCCTTCAACGGCATCGACAGCATCGACACCATGGCCGTTGGTATCAATAACAACTTCCTCGTCATCGCCGGGGTCTTCACATAATAGGCCCTCATTATCAGCTAGTTGGCAGTCCTCATAATCACTATTATCACCATTAAAAGTCTTGATGCGATTCTGCCGAAAATAAGCATTGCCACTAACTTCAACAGCATCAGTCAGGTCATAACTGCCGGCCAATTCAGAAAAAAACATGCGGGTGGTGGTCTGGTCAGGATGTGTAAAAACAGCATTTCTATCCAGTTCCTGTAACTGGACAGGAACGGCGCCATTACCTTTCAAGTTATTATCATTAGCGGCCAGAGTTAAATCCAGCGAACCTTTATAGCTACGCCAGCTCAATGAACCTAATCCTTGTAAAGCCGTTGAGGGTGAAAAATTTCGCCAGCCTTGTTCACCAAAGTTATGAAGGTCTAAAAAGTAGCCCCAAGTGCCATTATTCCAGCCGCTGGTTATTTCTTCGGAATGTCTGTCCCAAGATCCGCCGTATGCTTCAAACTGATGTCCGGGCGCTGAAAATCCGGTTTTGGTCTTGATTGATATGGCGCCGCCCAGCGTGTTCAAGCCAAATACTGGGTTTGAGCCGGGATATAGCGCCATGGTGTCAATTGCTGCTTCCGAGATTAAATCCCAATTAACGGAGTCGCCAAACGGCTCGTTAAACCGGACGCCATTGACATAAGTCGATATGCCTTGTGGTAGCCCCAAAATAGGTGTTGCCGCAAAACCGCGATAATAAATGTCCGGCTGCAATGGATTGCTTTGTGCTTCATTAATGCTTACGCTACCCAGATATCGGTTTAAGTATTCCGATAATGAAAGGCTTTGGGTTTCTTCCAATTGTTTTGAAGTAACCGTTTGAATATTACCGGGAATTTTTTGAGCAGCAACACCGCTGCCAGGCATCGGTGTAACGCCGACAACATCGATGACGCCAAGGTCAAGCGGCTTATCTTTTTCCGGAGCAGCGCCAATAGCTGAAAGACTGACTAGCCCGAGCATTCCTAATAACACCTTTTTCATAGCTCACTCTAAAGTTTAATGTATAGCTAGCCATCATAGCCAAATCGTTAATAAACTTATAGGCGAGCTATATGAAAAGGAAATATTCCTATCAGTACGCAAATGAATGAAAGCCATATTCATTATTAGCGGTGTTTGTTCGCTATATATAGTGGTAGAGGTACGCATTCGGAATTGGACAAGAAATCGTAATCGGAATTTGAGTAAAAAATTTATATGAACGTGTTTAAATAAAATTGTCCGGTATTAGTTGGCGATTTCAATTATGACTGGATTAATCTATAGCTGAGCCATCCGATTACCCAATGTATGGATAGCAGGGAGAATAATGATAATGTCATGCCCATATGTTAAAGTTAGTCTTCTCTGGTTGAATAATTAATTACCAAAGAGTTTTACACACACTTCATCATGACAGTTATGACCGTAAACAACGCTCCGTGTGAAATTAATGTGATTCGTAAAGAAGATACTCTGGAGGCCGCTATCGCAGGCGATTGGGTTCTGGATGCTACGACTCCGGCTCTCGAAACCGTATTGACGCAACTGGATGGTACGGACATCAAACGGATTGTTTTTTCGACTGAAGCATTAGGTCGTTGGGATAGTCTATTGATGACAGAACTGATTCGCTTGGTTGATTACGGCACAAAACAGGGAATTGAAGTTGACACTTCAACTTTGCCGGAAGGAATTCAAGGCTTGTTAAGTCTGGTCTATGCTGTACCCGAAAGGGCTGGAGCGCGGCGTCAGGAGACTAGCATACCTTGGTTGGAAGTCATTGGCAAAGGGGGTATACGCATATATAAAGATAGCCAGGCTCTGGTTTTTTTTATCGGTGAGACGGCGCTTAGTGTCTTTGCTTTGACGCGTGGCAAGGCGCGCTTTCGCTGGGTCGATTTATGGCAGTATATCCAGGACTGCGGGCCCTCGGCGTTGCCTATTGTTTCGCTGATCAGTCTGCTCGTGGGTTTGATTCTGGCTTTCGTGGGGGCTGTGCAGTTGGCATTATTTGGTGCCCAAATCTATATAGCCGATCTGGTGGGGTTGGGTATGACGCGGGAAATGGGCGGCTTGATGGCAGCCATCATCATGTCCGGGCGCACCGGCGCGGCCTATGCAGCGCAATTAGGCACGATGCAAGTCAACAGTGAAATCGACGCGCTGAAAACCATGGGCTTTGAACCGATGAAGTTTCTCGTTTTACCGCGAATCCTGGCGCTCATTTTAGTCATGCCGCTGCTTTGTCTTTATGCCGATTTGATGGGCATAGTCGGCGGTGCGCTGGTGACAGTGAGCTTTTTCGATGTGTCGCTGGTGGAATATCTCCACCGTACTGCCAATGCCATCCATTTAATAGATTTTTCGGTTGGTATCGGCAAATGCGCGGTATTTGGCGTGCTGATTGCGCTTTCCGGATGTATGCGCGGTATGCAATGCGGACGTAGCGCTTCGGCGGTCGGTGATGCGGCTACTTCTGCTGTGGTGACAGGCATTGTTTTCATTGTTATCGCCGACTCCTTGATGACGGTGATGTGCAACCGTCTGGGAATTTAAACCATGACAGCTCCGTGCCTAACCATCAAAAATATGACTATGGCTTATGGTGATTTCATCATTCAGCGCGACCTTGACTTTGCTATTAATCGTGGTGATATTTTTATCATCATGGGCGGTAGCGGTTGCGGCAAGAGCACGTTATTAATGCACCTGATCGGTTTGCAGCATCCCGCCAAAGGCGATGTGTTATATGGTGAAGAAAGCCTTTGGCAAGCCGAACACAAGACGAGGCAACGCATTTTACGAAATACCGGTGTGTTATTTCAAAGCGGTGCGTTGTTGAGTTCTATGACCCTAGCAGAAAATATAGCGCTACCTATCACTGAGCATACCCGTCTGGGTACTCGGCGAGTTCGCGAAATTGTCTCTTACAAGCTTGCCTTGGTGGGTCTGGCGGGTTTTGAAGACTATTATCCTTCCGAGATCAGCGGCGGTATGCAAAAACGCGCGGGGCTGGCGCGGGCAATGGCGCTGGATCCCGAGATTCTGTTTTTCGATGAGCCTTCGGCGGGGCTGGACCCGGTCAGCGCCAAGCTCTTGGACGATTTAATTCAAAGTCTTCGTGACAATCTGGGGGCAACAGTAGTAATGGTAACCCACGAATTAGCCAGCATCTTCGCTATCGGCACCAATTCGGTATTTCTCGACCCGGAAACCAAGACAATGATCGCCAGTGGTTCCCCCAAACAATTGCTGGAAGAATCCAGTGACCCGAAAGTCATTCGTTTCCTCACCCGAGGCGAAACGGAAAACCGGGAAGAAAATAAAACATATAAACCAGGAAATGTGTGACTTATGAGTAAACCTGTTAATCCCTACACCATCGGTGCTTTTCTGGTCGGTTCCCTTGTGCTGCTGATATCTGCTGTCCTGATCTTTGGCGGCGGTCAGTTTTTCAAGAATAAAGCCGAGTTTGTCATTTACTTCGACGGCGCCTTGAACGGCTTGAACGTTGGTGCGCCAGTCAAGTTACAGGGTGTACAGATTGGCACCGTTAAAGAAATTTCCCTTGAGTTTGATAAACAATTCATGAGGATTTCCAAGCCGGTAGTAGTCGAGATAGAGCCTGATGCGCTGAAGGATGCCAGTGGAGTGCCCTTTGAAGGCGCCATGACATTGAAACAACGCAAGCAAAACGCCAAAAAATTGATTGATGCAGGTCTCAAAGCCCAGCTGCAAACTCAAAGTTTGCTGACTGGTCTATTATATGTGGAATTCAACTTTTTTCGCGACAAACCAGTTATATTGACAGGGCTTAACTATAAAGGCATACCGGAACTGCCTTCTGTTCCGACAACCGTGGAAGAAATCAAAAACACGGCTGATGAGATGTTGAGAAAATTTCGTCAGTTACCCATAGACGATATTATCAAAGACCTCGCAGTAACCATGAAAGAAGTCCGCGAAATAATGACATCGGATGAGCTCAAAAAAAATCGCGTAGCCCTGGGCAAAATTTTGGGTGAAACTGAAAAGCTCGTAACCAACCTGAATCGTAACCTGAGACCATTGGTGAATAATGTGAACGGCACCGTAACTGACACGCGAATTATGGTTCAGGACTTTAGACGCGATATGAAGCCGGTGATGAACTCGACCGAGAAGGCCCTTAACCACGCCACAATAGCACTTGAAGCCGCCACGGGTGTATTGCAGGAATCCAAGCTTACTTTGAATTCCGTGGATGCCCTTACCGCTCCGGATGCACCTTTATGGCAATCGCTTGATGCACTGCGCAACGCGGCTCAATCCACAAAGGATTTGACCGATTACCTAGAACGTCACCCCGACTCGATTATTTACGGAAAAGAGTAAGGCTATTATGAAAATTGGAGTTGATTGTGTGATGAAAAGTAGACCGGTTTGTTCGTTTGGGATTGTTGTTTTGACACTCTTATTAAGCGGGTGCATGCGCGAAAGCAAGCCGGTGCAGTTTTATATGCTTAACGCCGATTCCGGTTTTACTGGTAAGGCGCGGCTTCCTGTAATGACTCAAGGGCCGGTGATAGGCTTGGGTCCGGTACGCATTCCGGAATATCTGAACCGGCCTCAGATGATTGTAGCAATCTCCGAGAATCAGTATCGGCTTTCCGAAGATCACCGTTGGGCGGAACGTCTGGATCAAAATATTTCTCTGGCATTATTCAAAGCTTTGCCTGGCCAGCTCGGTACCGATCAGATAGTACGATATCCCTGGCCGCAGCGGCAGGCTATTGATTATCAAGTCGGCATCGATATACTGGAGTTTAATGTAAACGCGAGCGGTCAGAGCCGCTTGATAGCCCAGTGGTTTATCAAGCGTAAAGATAAACCTGTCATCGACAAACGTTCCGTTTACCAGTTCCCGGCATCGACGACTGACCATGAAGTCATGGTCAAAGCCCAAAGCCAATGTCTGACAAAGCTTGGACAAGAAATCGCCGGCACCTTGCGGCAGCTTATGGCCTTGGCTGACGGTAAGTAAAGCAAGCAAAAAGCCTTTGATTAGTCAAATGGATGAACTGAGTCATTTCGTTGCGGGTCGGGGGGGT
>CAYVFT010000067.1:0-19384 GCA_964450225.1 uncultured Crenothrix sp.
CTAGTAACACATATCCTTCTTTTCAATTATCTTGCCGGTCCCTTAGGGATTATAATAATCCGCTGTAATATCAAACACTCCAAAACAAGATAAACATGAAGGCCAGTATAAACCTTTTTACTAGTACCACCTTTATTACATTGGTTGCGTGTACAGCGCAACATGAACTCAAACACGACGCAACCGATTTAAATGAAACCGAACAAATGGCAGGTCAGAATCCACCGATAACCATAATGAAAGGCGAAAAAAAATTAAATCTGGTCAGAATAATGGATGGCGGAATCTGTAAACATGAGTTTCAAGGAGCGAAAGGAGATTTTCTCCTTTATGCTGATCCGAATGACATAGAACGCATCAAACGTGAAAAGGGAGCAGCGATTTTTAGTGCATTCTCTTATTTTTTATCAAAAATGCTGTAAAGTAACTCACGTCGATCCAGAAGGCACAGATTCAGAAAATCAGCTAAATACTTATTCAGGCTAATCATCCTGCAATCGAATCGCCATTACATCGCATTTAGCATAATGTAATACAGCGTTTGCTGTTGATCCCAATAACAAGGCCAGCCCATGCCGCCCATGTGAACCCACTACGATTAAATCAACCTGTTCCTGCTCTGCAATATGAATAATTTCCTGTTTAGGAACTCCCCATACCAGCCAGCGATTGACCAAATCAACATGCAGTTGATCACCAAGTTGCATGAGTTTGGCTTTTTCCGCTTCAAGCAAATCATAATATGAATCTTGATCCAAAGGAATCACAGTACCATAGTTTGTATCCGGCATAGGAATGTTATCCAATACGTGAATAATGCTCAATCTAGCCTGATATCTATATGCCAAAGATCTGGCTTTTTCTGCGACATAAGCGCTTTGTTCAGAATAATCTACTGCAAGTAAAACATGTTGATAATCTCTCATTAGTTTGCGCCTTATTTATTCGGATGTAAGAAGATATTTACAAATAGATGAGCAAAACCTTCTGATAAATGGTTTGTTTTATGGGATGCTGATATTGTTATTATACGCATTCGTGAACTCATACATTAACATTTCCAGAACCCGGTCATAATAATCCTTCCATGCAACCCTCCTTCATCCACTTAAGACTACATACCGAATTCTCCCTGGTAGACGGCATCGTTAAGATCAAACCCCTGGTTAAGCGTTTGGCCGAATTGAATATGCCGGCGATTGCAGTTTCCGACCATGCCAATCTATTCTCTCTGGTCAAGTTTTACAAAACTGCATTGGGGCAAGGCATCAAGCCGATAGCGGGCGCTGATGTGTTGATTTTTAATCCTGAAGAGCCTACTACACCTTATCGTTTGACCTTGCTGGTCAATAATCACAGGGGTTACGTCACGCTGACTGAGCTGATTTCAAAAGCCTATCAGGAAGGACAGCATCAAGGCGTGCCGATGTTGCAACGCGAGTGGATAGAGCAGAATCATAACGGTCTGATTGCGTTGTCGGGAGCGATGGGCGGGGATATTGGCAAGGCTTTATTAGCAGAAAATCACGAGATGGCTAAACGGCTGGCGGAACACTGGGGCGCATTGTTTGAACAGAGCTTTTATCTGGAATTACAGCGCGTAGGGAAGCCCGATGAAGAGCGCTACATTGCCGCTGCTGTTGAACTGGCATTGGCAACGGACTTGCCTGTGGTTGCCACCAATGATGTACGCTTTATTCATCAAAAGGATTTTGCCGCCCATGAAGTGCGGGTATGTATTAATCAGGGGCGGGTATTGGATGATACCAGGCGGCCCAGGGATTACACCGATCAGCAATATTTACGCACTAGCGAAGAAATGCAGGCGTTGTTTGCCGATATTCCCGAAGCATTGGAAAACACTGTGGAAATTGCCAAACGCTGCAATTTAAAGCTGACGTTAGGAAAAAACTTTTTGCCTGATTTCCCCGTGCCGGCAGGCATGACGCTCGGTGAATTAATGGCGAGTGAGTCAAAAAAAGGTTTGGAAGAGCGGTTGTTGCAATACCCGGCAGTTGGAAAAGGCACGGATGAGGAAAATCGTAAGGTTTACTATGAGCGCCTGGAAACTGAATTGAAGGTGATAACCGAAATGGGCTTCCCCGGTTATTTTATGATTGTTGCCGATTTTATTCAGTGGGCAAAAAATGAACACATCCCGGTCGGCCCGGGACGCGGTTCAGGCGCGGGTTCATTGGTCGCTTATGCGCTCAAAATCACCGACTTGGATCCTATCGAATTTGATTTGTTGTTTGAGCGTTTTCTGAATCCTGAGCGTGTCTCCATGCCAGACTTTGATATTGATTTTTGCATGGATAGACGTGATGAGGTGATCGATTATGTCGCGCGTCATTATGGCCGGGATCACGTTGCCCAGATCATCACTTACGGTTCGATGGCGGCCAAGGCGGTCATTCGTGATGTAGGACGGGTACTAGGCTTTGCATATGGCTTTGTCGATCGATTGGCCAAGCTGATCCCCTTTGAAATTGGCATGACGCTGACCAAAGCGTTAAAAGACAGTCCAGAGCTTAAACAGCTTTATGATACCGAAGAAGAAGTCAAGACGCTGATTGATATGGCGCTGTCGCTGGAAGGTACTGCCAGAAACGCCGGAAAACATGCGGGGGGTGTGGTTATATCACCGACCAAATTAACCGATTTTACGCCGCTGTATTGCGAACAGGGCGGCGGTAATCTGGTGACCCAGTTTGATAAAGATGACGTTGAGGCTGTCGGACTGGTCAAGTTCGACTTTTTGGGTTTACGCACGCTGACGATTATCGATTGGGCGTTGCAAACCATTAATCACAAAAAACAGCAAATGGGTGAAGCGCTAGTTGATATTACAACAATACCCAGAGATGATGCCGCTTCCTACTCACTATTAAAAAACGGTCTGACTACAGCGGTGTTTCAGCTGGAATCACGCGGGATGAAGGAACTGATTAAAAAGCTTAAACCCGATTGCTTTGACGATATTATTGCGCTGGTGGCGCTGTTTCGTCCGGGTCCGTTAGAATCGGGCATGGTCGATGATTACATTAATGTGAAACATGGCGCGAAAGCGGAATACGCGCATCCGTTGCTGGAGCCTATCCTCAAGCCGACCAACGGCGTTATTTTGTATCAGGAACAGGTGATGCAAATTGCGCGGGAGCTGGCGCATTATACGCTGGGTGGAGCAGATATGCTGCGGCGGGCCATGGGCAAAAAGAAACCGGAAGAAATGGCAAAGGAACGGGAAAAGTTCACCACCGGCGCAGTTGCAAATCAGGTCGATGAAGCCATAGCAACGTATATCTTCGATTTAATGGAAAAATTCGCCGGCTATGGCTTCAACAAATCCCATTCGGCCGCCTATGCGCTGGTCGCCTATCAAACCGCCTGGCTGAAAGCCCATTACCCGGCTGCCTTTATGGCCGCAGTGCTGTCTTCCGACATGGATAACACCGATAAGGTCGTGGTATTGATAGAAGAATGCAGACAGATGAAGCTGGTTATTTTGCCGCCTACTATCAATGTATCAACCTTTCGTTTTACCGTTAATGACGATAATCATATTGTCTATGGCCTGGGTGCAATCAAGGGCGTGGGGCAGGCGGCGATTGAAGATATGCTTAAAGAGCGGGACGATAATGGCCGGTTTTCAGGTTTATATGATTTATGTAAGCGGGTCGATTTGCGCAAATTTAACCGGCGAGTGCTGGAAGCGTTGATTCGCGCCGGAGCTTTTGATGAGTTTGATACTAATCGGGCGAGGCATTTGGCGGAATTACCCACCGCGTTGCGAGTAGCGGAACAACACGGGAAAATGGCGCAAACGGGACAGAATGATTTGTTTGGTTTGGCGGCTAATGAAAATGCAGCAGATGCCGGAGCTTATGCTACGACGGTTGAGCCGTGGTCTGACAATGAACGGTTGGCCTCGGAAAAATTGACGCTAGGATTGTTTTTGACAGGGCATCCGATAGACCAGTACGAGCCGGAGTTAAAACACTTTACGCATGGAAAAATTGCGTCTTTGCAGGTGGCGCGCGGTAATATGGAGGCGCGTGTTGCGGGTCTGGTGGTAGAAGTACGCACTCGTCAAACCAAACAAGGGAAAACCATGGGCTTTGCTACTCTGGATGATAAATCTGGTAGGCTTGAGTGTGCCGCTTTTGGTGAAATTTATGAGAAATATCGGGGGGTTTTTACTCGTGATAGTCTTTTAGTTGCCGAGGGGGCTTTGGCTATTGATAGTTTTTCTGGTGCGCTACGCTTAACGGTTGAGAAGTTATACGATATAGAACAGGCGAGAGAAAATTTTTCGAGGGGTATTAAAATAACATGGAATGTGGAGGAAAATATGCATGAAGCCTTTAATTTTATGGGAAGGTTGGATGAAGTTCTAAATCCTTTTAAAGGTGGCAGTTGTCCGGTAATCATCAACTATACATCAAAATATGCACGAGCCGCAGTTCAGCTTGGTGATGAATGGCGCGTACATCCAGCTGATGAGCTGATTTCCCGCTTGAAATCCTTGTTCGGTGCAACTGCCTTAGAGATTAGATATAAATAAGGTTCAAGGTTTTAGTCTAAATAAATTCAGCTTTTTGGACCTTGAACCTTTTCTTTTACCTTGTCGCTATTCTTCATCCACTTTGGGTGCGGATTCAGTGACGGATTTTTGCGGTTCTGGAGTAGCTGAAATATTGATCCGGGACTCAGAACCAGAACGCTCGGCTCTTTCTACTCTTTCAGCAAAATCATTGTCATAAGACCGGGACGGTGCAGAGCGTGATTCTCCTGTTATTTCGGGCGTGGCTTCGCCGACATCGCCACCATTTGAATTACTCTCCATCTCAGTTTTTTTGTAGTTGGGGTTGCGTGGTCTTCTGCGATTTGGACTTCTTCTGCTGTTAATCTTTCTGTCAGTTTGTTTGATTTGCTCTTCAGCCGGTGCAGAAATATCAGGTGTAACCAACAATGTCGCTTCAGTAATCGCCGTTTCATTCACAGCTACTACTTCGTTTTTAACATTTTCGATAGCTTCATCAACAGTTTTATTGGCTGGCGCAAGATTTCGCCTTACATTCCGCCCTGGTCCCCTGATATTACGGGTCCGGGGTTCTTTGCTTTGTTCATGTTTAGTTTCTTGCTCTTGCGGTGCGCGGCTAGGGCGTGTTTCCTGGGTCTTTTGAGCTTGATTTCTGCCGCGTCTGTTACTTCGACTTCTGCTCTGCCGGCTTTCGTCGGCTGATCTCGTTTTTTCAATAACTGGCTTGGGAGGTGTTTCGAGTTCAGGCTCAGCACTAGGGCCTACAAGCTTATGCCAGAAGCGTTTAATCAAGCTGGCTGCTTCAGTTTTGGTTTGTACCGGTGAAGGCGTATCGTGCATAAATTCCTTGATTGCCGCTTTTTCAACCTTCGGTTTAATTTGTTGGGCAAACTCTGGAATGGTAATATCTTCCGCTTTGATTTGTAAATAACTGGGTTTTTCTTCAACAGCCTCTTTTTCCTTGATCCGTTCAATATCATAAGCAGGTGTTTCGAGATGCTTGCTAGGCAAAATGATAATGCCAACCTTCAGTCTGGTTTCAATTTGTTCAATGGTATGGCGCTTTTCATTTAACAGAAAAGTTGCACACTCAATAGGCAAATGGGCAATGACTTTTTCCGTCCCTTTCTTCATGGCTTCTTCTTCAAGAATCCTCAATACCGAAAGCGCCACCGACTCTACATTGCGAATCGTACCTTGGCCTTTGCAGCGCGGACAGGGCAATTGAGTAGATTCGCCCAGAGACGGACGCATTCTTTGCCTGGACATTTCCAACAGGCCGAAACGCGATATGCGGCTGGTTTGAATGCGGGCTCTATCGATTTTAAGCGCGTCACGCAGATGGTTTTCAACAGTACGTTGATTTTTATTGGACAGCATATCGATGAAGTCGATAACAAACAAACCGCCCAAGTCCCGCAATCTGAGTTGGCGAGCAATTTCATCGGCTGCTTCCAGGTTAGTATTCAGTGCTGTTTCTTCAATATCACTGCCTTTGGTGGCGCGAGCAGAGTTGATATCTATTGACGTCAATGCTTCAGTATGGTCGATGACAATTGAGCCGCCCGAAGGCAACGAAATTTCACGGCCATAAGCGACTTCAATTTGAGATTCAATCTGATAACGGTTAAATAAAGGTACGGCATCCTGATACAGTTTCGCTTTCGGCAAAAAATGCGGCATAACCTGCTTAAGGAAGTCTTGTACCAGATTAAATGAGTCTTCATTATCGATCAAAATCTCATCAATATTGCCGCGTAAATGGTCACGCAGGGCTCTGATGATAACGTTGCTTTCCTGAAACACAAGAAATGGTGCTTTTTGCTCATTGGACGAGCGTTCGATGGCTTCCCATAGTTGCAGCAGATAATTTAAATCCCATTGCAGTTCTTCAGCGTTTTTCCCGCATCCTGCCGTTCTGACAATCAAGCCCATGCTTTCAGGAATATCCAGTGACGCCATAACTTCACGTAAATCACTGCGGGTTTCGCCTTCAATGCGCCTTGATATACCGCCTGCCTTGGGATTATTAGGCATTAATACCAGATAAGTTCCCGCCAGACTGATATAGGTAGTTAATGCAGCACCTTTATTTCCACGTTCTTCTTTTTCAATTTGAACAAGGATTTCCTGACCTTCCTTGATCATATCTTTTATAGCTGGACGACGACCTTCTGTATCAGCGCCTTCCTGAATTTGTCGGTAGAGCGGGGAAATTTCTTTAAAAGGCAAAAAACCGTGTTTTTCAGCACCATAATTTATAAATGCCGCTTCCAGGCTAGGTTCTACACGGGTGATAATACCTCGGTAAATATTGGATTTTTTTTGTTCTTTTGAAGGGATTTCTATGTCAAAATCATAAAGTTTTTGACCGTCTACCAAAGCGACTCGCAGTTCTTCTGCCTGCGTAGCGTTGATAAGCATTCTTTTCATTCAATTATCCTTGTAGTTTCCTGCTCCATTCTCAGATTTTACTGAATCAGACTGGTATTGGTCATCGCATCAGGTTACATGTCAAAACGGACACGAAGCGATATGTTTAACCAATTACGCAATCAGCTTAGTTATTACGGTCTTATGCTCCGTCATCTACGCGTTTTTGTCGTTATTTTAGGCTTCAACAGATGAAGTCACATAGTGAGCGCGGACAGATACTAAGTTAATATTTATTTCAGTCTTTGGTGGTAAATTCTGTTTTAAACAGGTGTTATAAATCGTGCGTCTAGGGTCGAACGATGAACCCGAAAATCTTGTAATAATGAGGTATCAATTAAGTAATAATTGTTATTTTAACCATCATTGTGTCACCCCAAGCCGGTTTTATTGTTGAAATCAGCGGAGCATAAATTATGTTTTTTATAAAAACTTGCCTAATATAACAACCTTATTGAATTACATCAATTTTAAAGAATCAATTATCACCAGATGCTGGTATTATTTGCACAATGAGCATAGAAGAAAGCACGTTACCCCAAGTTGAATATGTCGAAATTACTGAAGACAATAGCGATCAACGATTAGACAATTTTTTAATTACCCGTTTAAAAGGCGTACCAAAAAGTCATATTTACCGAATAGTAAGAAAAGGCGAAGTAAGAGTTAATAAAGGCCGCGTAGATATCAAATACCGCCTGCTTGAAGGTGACATAGTCAGAATTCCCCCGGTCAGGGTGGCAGAAAGAACAGAAGAATCGTTTGTCACACAAAATTTAAAAGACACGTTGCTACAAAGTATTTTATTTGAAGATGAGGGTTTCTTGATCCTCAATAAGCCCGCCGGTTTCGCTGTGCATGGAGGCAGCGGTGTAAGTTCAGGCATCATTGAAGGACTACGTTTGATAAGGCCTGAAGCACATTTTTTGGAACTGGTACATCGACTCGATAAAGATACCTCCGGTTGCCTGATAATCGCTAAAAAACGCAGTGCCCTGCGTAAATTTCACGAAATTTTTCGGAATGATCAGATTCAGAAAACCTATCAGGCTTTGTTAGCAGGGCAATGGGCCAGAAAACAACTGGTGGTCACAGCGCCCTTGTTAAAAAATGTCAGTAAAGGTGGCGAGCGTATCGTGGTTATCAGTCAGTCCGGCAAAGCAGCTGAAACACTATTCAAACGCTTGAAATTATTTCGCAATGCAACTTTGGTTGAAGCCTCGCCGAAAACCGGCCGCACCCATCAGATTCGCGTCCATGCGGCCAGCCTAGGCCATCCTATTGTCGGTGATGAACGTTACGGCTCGGATGATGTCAATAAGACTTTTAAGAAAAAAGGCTACAAACGTATGTTTCTTCATGCGGAAACTTTAAGATTTAAGCACCCTGTTACCGGTGTGTTCATGAATATTTTAGCCCCCTTACCTTCTCAACTGGAAAATTTGTTAAGACATGAAGAACAGGTTTGATTTGATTATCTTTGATTGGGACGGCACCCTGATCAATTCAATTGACTGGATTACCCATTGTTTGCAGTATGCAGCGGTACAGTATGATTGCCCAATTCCCGAGCCTCAGGCGGCAAAAGATGTAATTGGTTTAAGCATTAACAAGGCCATGCAAACCTTGTTTCCTGACGCAGACCCGCTAATACAGAAGCAATTGGTTGCTTGTTACAGCCAGAAATATCGCTCGAAGCAAATCAGCAAAGATGATTTGTTTCCAGGCGTACATGGGATGTTAGAACAACTGAATGAGGCAGGCTATAAACTTGCTGTTGCTACCGGGAAGACCAGAGCCGGCCTGCAAGAAGCATTAAAGGCGACGGGAACAGAAGAGCAGTTTCGAATTACCCGCTGCGCTGACGAAACAGCATCTAAACCAGATCCGAAAATGCTACACGAGATTATTCAACATACCAATTCCACAAAGGAACGAACATTAATGGTGGGTGACTCAATACATGACTTGCAAATGGCGCATAATGCCCATATTTCTGCTATTGCGGTGTCATGTGGCGCACACTCGGAAGAATTCCTGCAACAATACAATCCGTTACTTTGCTTGCAACAGCCATCTGAATTACTGAATATTATTTAGGGTTAAAAAATCATGGACAATCAACAAGACAATCCCATTAAAACAGAAGCTTCCCGCGAATCGGGCTGGGAACGTGAAGTCATTGAAAAACTGGCTTTAGCCGCTGTAACTGAGCAAACCAGAGCCCGACGCTGGAGCGTTTTTTTTAAATCGTTAATTTTTTTATATTTGGTCGCCATCTTTGGCGTAGCCATGTATCCAAAGATTCAACAAGACATGGGAGTCGATGGCACAGATCATACGGCTGTCATTGATGTGGTTGGACTCATAGCTGAAGATAAAGATAGTAATGCAGCTGATATTATTGAAAGCTTAAGGGACGCAGTAAAGGACAAACACACCAAAGGCATTATTTTGCATTCAAATTCCCCGGGTGGTAGCCCTGTGCAATCGGCTTATGTTTATGAGGAAATAAGAAACATAAAAAAAGAGCATCCTGATTTACCGGTTCATGCTGTTGTAAGCGATATTTGCGCATCCGGTTGTTATTACATTGCATCTGCGAGCGACAAGATTTTTGTCAATCAATCCAGTCTTATCGGTTCAATCGGTGTCCTGATGGATGGCTTTGGTTTTGTTGATGTTATGCAAAAACTGGGGGTAGAGCGTCGATTGTTAACCGCTGGTGCACATAAAGCCATGCTCGACCCTTTTTCGCCGCCTAAAGCAGACGAGACCCAATATATGCAGGGTCTATTGGATCAAGTTCACCAGCAATTTATCAGTGCGGTTAAAGCCGGGCGTGGTGATAGGCTCAAAGAAACACCTGACATGTTTTCCGGCCTAGTTTGGACGGGTGAAGCAGGTGTTAAACTGGGCGTCGCTGATGGCTTTGGTAATGATGGTTACGTCGCCAAGGAGATTATTGGTGCAGAGAAGCTCGTTGACTTTACCCAGCAGGGGCGTTTGCTTGACAAAATAGCCAGCAAACTGGGTGCATCTTTCGGACAAGCTATCGGTAGCTTGATTCAGGGACCGTCATTGCGGTAAAAATTTCAATCGGGACCAGGCTATTTCCTGATATTACATGTGAATTCACAAAACCCGGCCATCATTATAAATCTTGCAGGAAGGGCTTTAGCGGCCACAATCGCTGCTAAAGTCTCTCCTACAATAAAGATCTGCCTACGACAAAATTGGGATGAAGTGAATAACCTTTCCTGCAACTTTCGGCATCAATTCAATTCCATCAGTCGGTTTACCAATACAATTACTTAAAGTCACACCAGATTGCCAAACCAATTTCCTGCCCCCCTGCTCTACCGGAAATTCATGATAACTCAAGTTAATCCGCTTTAATCGATACCTGGTTTTAATACGAGTTTATGTTCTGGTTTTCCAGCCAATAGATCAATTGGTAAGCCCTGCACCCAATAACTGAACTGATCTCGGTAATATGGTGATAAAGGATGCGCAGATTGACCACCTGGCATATGTAAAATGCCCACATCAAGATGTGCCGGGGACACAACCAGGCGTTCACTGGCGCCAAAACCTGGGTTAGCTACGCGCACACAATGTCCGCAACCAGTCAACTCATCTTCAGGCATATCAAGCAGTCGACCAAGTAAGGGTAAATTTACAGAAAAAGGATGTTTGTAGTGTGCAGTGTTCACCATGCCCCAGGTCAGTTCGGATAGCGCTATATCCGGGTATTTTGCCCTGAGTTGCTGCGCGCTTTGAGTTAATTGACCCAAAATAAACGCATCCCAATCCCGATAATTTACCGGATCAGGTAGCAGTTGTGGTGGCTTTTCCTTGAGCATCGCCTGTAGTGGTGTATCACTATAAAACCAGGAATATTGAAAATTGTTATCGGCATTCCTGCATGCCGCTAAAAAAGGCGTAAAGACATTTTTCATCAATAACTTACGAAATTGAACCAGCAAGGCAAAGCCCCGGCTATCTTTATCAGCTCTACCGTTCCAGGCTAAAAGATACTCGCGTAGCTCGCGTAATTCCGGCTGTTGCCCAATGATTTTGGGCGACAGGACATTTAACGCCAGTTGTTGGTAAAAAGCATAGAATTCGCTTTCGGTATCGAGTTGCAACTGGAACATCGACCACTCATTAATCTCTTGCATTTGTTTTAGTTGCTGAGTAATCCGGTAAGCACGATAACCATTGGCAAACTGGCGACCTATTACATAAGGGTACTGCTTGTTCTGACGTCGATCATTGGCTGAAACCAGCAGCCCATCGGCCGGGTTAATTTCACGCGGCAAATTTTTTGGATCGATATAGCCATCCCAGCCGATAGCGCCATCCGCCCAGGAATGGCTAACAGAGCCATCGCTGCCATGACGTTTGGGAATTCTGCCCATAATCGTCCAGGCAATGTTTCCACTTTTATCAGCCAATAAAAAATTTAATTGTGGCCCGCCGGTATGATTGACGATATTAACAGCTTGCTCCAGTGTTTCGGTCGGCTCCAGATCAATCAGCGCAATATTGACAGCTTCATGATCAAGTGCTGTCCAGTGAATGGCAACGGGTTTATCCAATAAAGGCTGTGTTGCAACCGGCCCCCAAATACTACGCTTGACATCGACTTGCCGAGATTTCGCATCTTTGACCATGATGCTTTCCGGGACATGTTCGAAACGTTGCCAGTTATTACCCACTCTGTATTCATCGGGGTTTTCAGGATTAATATCGAGACTCACCAGATCCAGAAAATCACCGTTCAGATTGGTACCGCCCCAGGCGATATGATTGTTACTGCCGGCAACGAATATGGGTGTTCCCGGCAAAGTAAGACCGGCCACATGAACGGATCCATAATTCATTTCACATCGATACCAGATAACGGGCACCGAAATACCCAGATGCATATCGTTTGCCAGAATGGCGCGGCCATCTTGCGTTTTTGATCCACTGACAACCCAGGCATTAGAACCAATTACGAAATCCTGCAACTGCACGGCATCTGCCGATTGCTGAAGATAGGGCGTACGCTTTTCCAAGACTTTTTCAAATGCGGCAACCGGAACAGGAAACGCCGTTGGACGAAATGATTTGGTAGCGCCGGCCAAACTTTCGGTAAACGGGTCAGTATCCGGGGTAAGGAACGTTACCATCTCGGCGGGCAGGTTTTTTTCCATAACGCTTAACATGCGTTCCTCTTGCTCTGCCATGGCCGTTAGCGTATCAATCATGCCCAAGACCACCAAAATACTGTCCTCGGGTTTCCATGGTTCAGGTTGATAGTTCAGTAGAGTAAATTCGAAAGGTAGCGCTTTGGTGTTGTCAAGATAGTTGTTTACACCTTCGGCGTAAGCTTCAAGAATGCGCCTGTGTTCTTGTGGCAGCTCAGTCACGACTGTTTTAGCAATTTGGTAAAAGCCGTAGGTTCTGGTGGTAATGTCACTTTTAACAGCAATCTGTCCAAATATCTCAGCCAATCGCCCTGCATTTTTACGACGCATCAAATCCATTTGAAACAGACGGTCACGCGCCGTGATATAGCCCAAGGTGCGCGCGGCATCGCCATGATTATCAGCAGTAATAACCGGAATTCCGTGGCTATCAGAAGTAACTGTAACTGTGGCGGACAACTGATTTAATACCTGTTCGCCGTCCAGTCGCGGGAGCGAACTTCGCAAAATCAGAAAGCCGGCACTTATACCGACAATAGCCAGACTTACACAAACAATTACTGAATAAAAAAAGAATCTACGCAAAACTGGCATTTATGACTTACTCGTAATCAAATGAAATATAACTTCGATTGTTTATAACCGGAAATCGTCATGTTTGAGCCTTAGGGGCATTCGATCAGACAGGCACCAAAATCGTAGATCGCTGCTTTGTCCATAATTGCCGTCCAAAATGAGTTCGACTGGTAGAGATGTTATCAAACACCCATAAAACCTCACAGACTAATTTTTATTAACTGAATAAAACCCAACATTTGAATGGAATGTTGCCAGATATGGGGCAAAACATTGTCAATGACTTTTCCAACCGAAAACACGGCAAGTGAAATGGCAAAAAATGACCTTTTTTAGTGTCAAATGCTCCCATAAAAAAAACCCTACCTTAAAAAACAAGCACCTGGAAAGCCTTTTTTTAACATCTTTTTTTTGTCAGAAAAATCTGTTGTTTTTTCTAAAAAACACTATATATTGTGTTAACAAATTAATAATCATCTATATATGGACATTTAAACCTGAATCACCCCAAACCTAAGGTGCTGATTTATGGTTAATTTCTATTTCTTTACAACACTATAGCCAGGGATATATCACCCATGTCAGCACAACTCCATGTCATCGCCAATACCGTCACGGAAATTCCTTTTCAAGACGCTTCAATGGACATTTGGGACACCAAATATCGCTTAAAAACCAAAGACGGCGTAGCGATTGATGCTTCTATTGATGAAACCTATCAACGGGTTGCCAGAGCGCTTTCCGAAGTGGAAAAAGATAGAAACAAACAGGAACAGTATTACAAGGAATTTCTGTGGGCATTGCGTCAAGGGGTTATCCCCGCCGGACGGATTATTTCCAATGCCGGCGCATTGGAACATAAGCCTTCTACATCGACGATTAACTGCACGGTGTCCGGCACTATCGCCGATTCCATGGATGATATTCTGGGCAAAGTACACGAAGCTGGGCTTACGCTGAAAGCGGGTTGCGGAATCGGTTATGAATTTTCAACCTTGCGTCCTAAAGACGCCTATGTGTCAGGTGCAGGCGCTTATACCTCCGGACCGCTGTCGTTCATGGATATTTATGACAAGATGTGTTTTACCGTTTCGTCAGCAGGCGGCCGGCGCGGCGCGCAAATGGCTACTTTTGATGTCGGTCATCCTGATGTTGTCGAGTTTATCCGCGCCAAACGTGAAAATGGCCGCTTGCGTCAATTTAATCTGTCGCTTTTGATTACCACCGAGTTTATGAACGCGGTAAAAAATGACCAGCCCTGGCCGCTATCATTTCCCGTGACCGAAAAGGAAGTCAAGCTGGATAAGCTGGATTTGAGTGACAGTAAACAAATCATCTGGCGCGAGCTACCTGTTAAAAACGGATATGTCGTTAATAATGATGGTCTGATCGCCTGTAAAGTAACCAAAACCATCCCGGCGCGGCGGTTGTGGGATATCATTATGAGCTCCACTTACGATTATGCCGAACCTGGATTTATTCTGATCGACAAAGTTAACGAGATGAACAACAACTGGTTTTGTGAAAAGATTCGCGCCACCAATCCATGCGGAGAGCAGCCACTGCCACCTTACGGCAGCTGCCTGTTAGGCTCCATCAACCTGACCCGTTTTGTGAAAAAACCGTTCACCCATGACGCCTATTTTGACTGGGACACTTACCGCAAAGCCATCCGGATTTTTACGCGTATGCTGGATAACGTCGTGGAAATCAATGGCCTACCCTTGCCGCAACAGCGTGATGAAATCATGAGCAAACGCCGCCATGGCATGGGCTATCTGGGGCTGGGTTCAACGGTTACCATGCTGGGCATGCAATATGGCGATGCCCATTCACTGCAATTTACCGAAGAAGTCACCAAGGTTTTAGCCGTAGAAGGCTGGAAAGCGGGATTATCGCTGGCTAAAGAAAAAGGCCCTGCGCCCATTATGGAGCAGTTATTCACAATCGATGGCGAAATGCTGCACAAGCGCCCGGAAATGATTGCCGATGGTTATAAAATAGGCGATCAGGTGCCAGGCAAGCTGTTACACGCTAAATACAGCCGCTATATGCAGCAACTGGCACAGGAAGAACCTGCACTGATTGCCGAACTGATTGAAACCGGCGCACGCTTCACGCATCACAGCTCAATTGCGCCAACCGGCACCATTTCCTTGTCATTGGCCAACAACGCCAGCAACGGCATAGAGCCGAGCTTTGCCCATCATTATTCGCGCAACGTGATACGTGCGGGTAAAAAATCCAAGGAAAAAATCGACGTATTTTCTTTTGAGCTGTTGGCTTACCGTGAAATGATCAATCCAAATGCCATGCCTTACAGCGAAGACCCTGAGCAAAAATTGCCGGACTACTTTATCGCAGCCGATGATGTGAGCCCGAAACAACACGTTGATGTTCAGGCCGCCGCACAAAAATGGATAGATTCTTCCATCTCCAAAACAGCTAACGTGCCTACTGACTTTCCTTACGAAGACTTCAAGTCGATTTATGAATATGCTTATGACAAAGGCCTGAAAGGCTGCACGACATTCCGCTTTAATCCTGAAGTGTTCCAGGGCGTACTGGTCAAGGAATCCGATCTGGAAAACACCACCTACCAGTTCACGCTGGAAGACGGCCACGTAGTGGAATTCAAAGGCAACGAAGAAGTGGAATATGACGGCGAAATTCACAGCGCCGCCAACCTGTTTGATGCACTGAAAGAGGGGTATTACGGAAAGTTTTAACGTAGATGTAGGTTGGGTTAGCGATAGCGTAACCCAACAATTGCTGCTTCGATATGTTGGGTTACGGCTATCGCCTAACCCAACCTACACCCTAAACAGAGATACCAAAATGACACATAAAATTGCAAAAAAAATCGTCAGCTATAAAGTACTGACCAAAGACGATGTCGAACCGGTCAAGCAAGAACAAGCGCCATCACTGGAAAGCATGCACGAAAAAGTCGAGCGTCCGGAAGTGCTGCTCGGCTCCACTTACAAGATCAAAACGCCGCAGTCGGAACATGCGCTGTACATCACGATCAACGATATGGTCCTGAACATGGGCACCGCCCACGAAGAGCGCCGCCCTTACGAAATCTTCATTAACTCCAAAAACATGGAACATTTCCAGTGGGTGCTGGCGCTGACCCGGGTTATCTCGGCGGTATTCCGCAAAGGCGGCGACGCTTGCTTTCTGGTCGAAGAACTGAAAGCGGTGTTCGACCCTAAGGGCGGCTACTTCAAAAAAGGCGGCGTATTCATGCCGTCGCTGGTCGCCGAAATCGGCTATGCCATCGAATCACACCTGAAACACATCGGCATGATCAAGCCGGAAGTGATGACCGACCATCAAAAAAAAATTCTTGATGAAAAACGCCGCGAGTTTGAAGCCCAGCACGGCGAGTCAGAAGGCCAGGCGTTTCCCGAAAAAGCCGTGCTCTGCAACAAGTGCAGCACCAAGGCGATGGTGTTGATGGATGGCTGTATGACCTGTTTGAATTGTGGGGAGAGTAAGTGTGGGTGAGATGATAAGCGTAGAGTATACACGTGCACCTTACTTGGCTAGGTCTTAGTCGTATATATCACGTTAGGTACAATGAACATACCTCCTTGGGTTACGATACTTTCGGCTTTGCTTACGCCAACAATCGCTGTACTGGCGGCCGTCATTGCGTCTCTGCAATGGCGCACCGCGCGCAACAAACTGAAGCTTGACCTCTTTGATCGGCGATACGCCGTATACGAGTCCGTCAACGGTCTGCTTGGCTCGATCATGAGCTCGGGAAGTACCTCGCAGGAGGAGGAGTTGAAGTATCTCATCGGCACTCGGGGCACAAAGTGGCTGTTCAACGCCAGCGTCGCGGAGTATTTAGAGAAAAACATCTGGGTTGAGGTCTGCAACCTTGGTGCGCTGCAGGGCGTTTGCGAGGGGCTTCAGGGTGAAGAACGAACGAAGAACATCTACGCTCAGGGTGATATCAAGATTCGGCTCGTCGATCAGAGAAAACTAATGGACGCAAAGTTTGACCCGTTCCTTTCCCTGAAGCATTGAACCTAACTGAGTGTTCAAGCCGACCGCCGGGGAGTCGCTTTCTTCAAACCAGCCACGTCGGCCGACGGCCGGCTTAACATGTCGTTCTGTAAAAAACAATAAAGGCAACACAACCAACGAAAGGAGATTATTGAAGTGAATACTTATTTAAACACAATAACGAAAGCTCTCGAAGAAGCCGAAAAAGGATCAGAAGAAAATCCATGGGAATATACGGAAATATGCTCAGGCGAACATCCGCCATTGTTTCAAATAATGAATGAATTAGAATCATCCGATATGATAACTGTTCATAGAAATCATCAAATGAATATTACCTATGCCGAAATTAGACATTATGGTCAAGAAGTTCTAAAAATTATCCGTAATCAAGAAACTAGAGTAATTATACTAACTAAGATGAAATTTCAGAATAAATATCCTTCTGTCTCTTATGTACGCGGATTAGCTCTTAGTGTTCTCGAAAATCTTCACTAAAAAACTAAGTAGGGTATGCATCGTGTACATTATTTAGGGTTTTTTTAACCGGAACGCTTTGAAAATGTTACGCGGTGCGTATCTTACTTGCCTTGGAGGACTCTTGTATTTATGAAAGGATGGGTTTATGTAATTACAAATAAGGCTATGTCTAACCTTGTAAAAGTTGGGTTTACCCTGAAAGACCCTGACTTACGGGCTAATGAACTTAACCACACGGGGACACCTCACCCGTATGTCGTCGAGTACGAAGTACTTGTAGATAATCCTCGTGATATTGAACAAGCCACTCATAAATATTTACATTCTAAAAAAGAAGGAAAGGAATGGTTTCGCTGTGCTCCAGAGGAAGCTATTGCATGGATTAAATCGGCTGTAGGCAACAAAGCTTATACTGAAAATTATAAGAAAGCAGACAGGGAATATGTAGAAAAAATTCGCCAAAACAAATTACATCAATTAGCTGAAAATGCTAGAGCTAAGGAAATCGTTGAGCAAAAAGAGCTACAAAAAGAAGTTAACCTCGTGAGTCATAAAGCTAAAGTTGCAGCAAGTCAAGCTGCTGAGGCTGTGCGAAAAGCTAAGCAAGCATCCAAACTGGCAAATGATTGCGCAAGAGTGGCCGTAGAGGAATCAAAAAAGTGGTTTGGAGGGAAAGAAGGATATAAGGTGTCGAATTTGCTTACTACTTTACTATTACAGACTTGTGGGCACTATGAAGGCCAATGGCAAAACGGCAAAGAAAATGGTCATGGGGTGTCTTATATGTCAAATGGGTATCGTTATGAAGGCGAGTGGCGAAACGGCGAACACAATGGTTATGGGATATGCGTATATGCAAACGGAGACCGTTATGATGGTGAATGGAAGAACAACAAAAAAAATGGTTACGGGGTGTATCTTTTTCGAAATGGCGAGCGCTATGAAGGTAAATTTGAGGGAGAGTCATTTCACGATCCTCACACACTTGTGAACGGTTATGGAATAAAGACTCTTTCAAATGGTGAGCGTCAAGAAGGCGAATGGTGGTGTAACCGTAGAAAGGAGGGCTATGGAATAGACTATAGACCTGACGGCTCAATTCTAAGAGCAGGCCGCTTTAATTTTGCCGGAACCTTAATAGAAAGTTGCTCCAACTCAATAGAAACACCAGGATCATAGTCATATAGTGCGTAGGTTGGGGTGAGGTAACGAACCCCAACATTTTATGCAATGTATTGTTGGGATTCCTAACGTCATCCCAACCTACGGACTGCACTTGGGGGGGTGAGGAACCCATAGCATCAACCTACAAAAATATAATTTTTATAATGCGTTATCGACGTGCAAACCTACCAGGTGCCAGTTATTTCTTTACGGTTAATCTTGCCGAGCGAAAAAGCCGTCTGCTGGTGGAGCATGTCGATGTGCTGCGAGAGTCGGTGCGCCGCGTCAAAACCGCACATCCATTTGTTATTGAGGTGATTGTGATTATGCCCGATCACCTGCACACATTGTGGACACTTCCCGAAGGCGACAGCGATTTTTCTACCCGCTGGGGCTTGATCAAAAGTGGATTTTCCAGGCAGCTTGAAGGCACTGAACGAATTTCTGCAAGCCGCCAAACAAAAGGTGAACGGGGTATCTGGCAACGCCGATTTTGGGAGCATCTTATCCGGGATGACAACGACTTTGAACGTCATGTCGATTACATTCACTATAATCCGGTCAAACATGGTTATGTGTTACGTCCTGTAGACTGGTCGTTGTCAAGTATTCATAGCTACATAAAACAGCATATTATTGATGAAGACTGGACTGGGTGCGATGATTTAGAGCGGATGGATTTTGGTGAAATTTAACTGGCCAATATGCACTGTAAAGTTGGGATTCCTTACGTCAACCTACGAACTTATTCCCTACACGATCCAAACTCTATGGCAAAATTGAAAAAAATAAAATCGAAAAATGAAGACAACTCAGGGCGCAAAGGATCGGCAATGGATACTTTTTGTGCCTGGGATGGCGACATCCTGGTGCTGAATATTCTCGGTACACCCAGCGCAAAGCAGGATGTCATTGGCAAGCCCAAGGGTCATCAACTCAAAGTGAGTGTCACTGCCGCGCCGGTAGGGGG
>CAYVFT010000068.1:0-19312 GCA_964450225.1 uncultured Crenothrix sp.
CGAATTGTTGGGCTTCCTTACGTCAGCGCCAACCTACAAATACCCAACATACGGGATTACAAAATGCCCAACATACGGGATTATGCATCTGTCAGACTCATAAAAATAGCTCCAACAGATTCTGACATTGACTGGCTGGTTTCGAACCATAAGAGACGTTCGACTTCAGTGTGGACATCCGTCTGGTCTGTGGTTTTACGCTGCCATTCAGACAAATTGACCATAGAAAATTCTTTAAATGGACTAATCGGTTAGTGTATGGCAGAATTCAAAGAAATTTAAAACAATCCTCCTCGTACTCCTAGAGAACAGTATGGCATCAAATTGGAATGCAGACTCCTTAGTGACTATTCGTTCTGAGAATGTCGACCAATACAAGCGCAACTTCTTACATCAAGCAGTTTGCGAGCTTCGTTTTCCGACGCTAATGGAGCTCGGCGAGCCACGTCCTCCGACCGCCTTCGTCAAAGCGCTGAGGAAGGAATACCCGCACCTTGAATTGGCGAATGAGGTTAGCTTAAGGATCGGAGGCAACAGCTCAAACAATACTCACACTCATATATTCCGATCAACAAAGCTTACTTGGACAGTATCTCTAAAACAGAGCGCCCTTTCAGTAGAAACTACTGCATACAGTGACTATGCGCATATGAAAGAAAGAGTTTTACGCATCGTCGAGGCTGCATCCAAGATTATCGATTCAGACTTCTTCACCCGAATTGGTCTTCGTTATATTAATATTATCGACAGCGATACCAATCCAGTGCTTGGGTGGGTTAATCCTGAGCTCGTTGGTCCTCTTCTTTCAGGGCACTTCAATGGGATTCATGAATATGCAGGCAAGCTCCAGCTTACCGCTGATGATGGCGGGTGTTTGTTGCAACACGGTATAGTTTTGAACCAAAGACAATCCGAAGAAGAGATGATACCCCAGTACTTATTAGACATTGATGCATTCCGCAATGAAATACAGCTTAATAACACCGGGGATGCCTTAGACGCAATGCACTCACAAGTATTTAATGTCTTCGACTGGGCAATAGGTCCAAAAGCTCGTGAACATTTGTTATCCGAAAGTCACCAGAGAAGAGCTTGAGTGCAGTCATGGATTTCTACGTAGACCATACGCCATTTATTAATCCGGTAGTTGCGCACAATATCGCACCTTTTCAGCCAAGGCAGCGCGAGCAAACCTGTCCAGAAAGAAAAGGACAGGCGAACCAGACTACATTCGTAACCGAAGAGGCTAAGGCCATTGATTTATTTGCCGCCACAAAAGGACCGCTTGCGCAGACCACGCTCCCGGTGTCGCAATCAGTGCCATTCGCAGAACCAACTCCTACTCTAAATGAGTCTGTACATTCTCACAGTGCCACCACCGTTGTGCCGCCACCAAGTGTAGAAATCGATCAGATCGCTAAACAGCGTGTGAAATTGATGGCAGCCAAGTATGCAAGCGGCAGTGCCCAATCGTCGGAGATATTGGCTCGATTGGAAATTCTCAATAGTCGTCTCTCGGAGCGCGCACCTCTCGTATCTAAAGAGCAAGTAATCGCCCTAGAGGATGCAAATGCTCAATTAGCTCGCATCTGTGCAGCTCGAGAAGAACGCGCGAAGCGCCTCGGTATTCCCTCTAAACTGTGACGGTTTTTCAGTACCCTAAAAGCAAACACAAGCGAAAACTTTCACCACGGCAGTTCAAGCGCTACCAATCGTACAAGCGTTACCTGCAAACAGAGTTTTCACGTGTATGTGTGTACTGTCGCCAACCTGACAGTAGCGCGCCAAATCTAAACTTTGGTGTTGATCATTACAGACCAAAAGGCATTCCTCGTTTCGCAAGCCTAGTTTGCGACTATGAGAATCTCTATTATTGCTGCAGCAACTGCAATAGCCGAAAGAACAATGATTGGCCACTTGACGAGAAACTTGGACCTTACATTGTAAACCCCTGTGACCATGAGATGGCTGCCCATCTTCGTTTCGATGCTAAAACAGGCAAGGTTGAGGTGCGAACGCCATATGGAAAGCATACAGAGGAGTTACTGCAATTAAATGATGATGCCTTAGTTCAGTATCGGCTTGGCACATTAACTACTGTTCGCCTATTAACTGCGGAGATTGAACAACAGGAACTTCAACTAAAAGCAGTTGCTGAACGGCTCAAAGCTGATTTGATAACACAGGCTGAGTATGAGGCCGAAAAACAAGCGATTAGCGAAGATTTGGCCTGCCTATGTCACACTTTACAGGCTCATAAAGGTGATATCCCCCTTCCGCCTTTAAGGAAGAGTCGCCTCGGCATCTCTCTAATAAAATGAGGATAGGGACAGACCCGTGGTGTTGGAAAACCAAACAGTGCAGGAGATCGTCAGCAGTCTAAATTAATGCTGACGTTTATTTAGCTGCTTTTGGCTATTAGCGAATGGCAAGAATTGGCCGATCTGCGTCATTCACGAAGGGCAAGGTTCGACCAGCGGAGATTTCAACGCTAAGTTAGTCACACACTGGTCAGTGTCATAGGAGGCAGGTGAACATCTATTAATTCCTCTTTCTTTCTTTAGCGCTCTGCTAACTGTTATTTTATCTGATGCTGTGTATTAATTTCCTCCCGCCCAGTTTAAACGGTACAATACGACTCACGCCTCGGCCTCTATACACCCTCAATATTGCTCCAATTGAGCCTTTTGTAATATCCATCCACTCGCTTTGTAAGCTTTCTTACAAACAAAACCCTAACACACCTCAATAATTTCAATGCCATACAAAATGGCACAATGGTTGCTTTAGCTAAATTAAACATAGCTATTGGTCAAGCCGATGAAATCAACAAAAGACATTGCCGCACTGCTGGACGAACCGGCCTGTGAGCATAACAAGAAGGAAAAGTCCGGTTGCGCCAAGCCCAAACCGGGGGCTTCGGCGGGTGGCTGTGCTTTTGACGGAGCGCAGATTGCCTTGCTGCCGATTGCGGATGTTGCGCATATTGTCCACGGGCCTATTGCCTGCGCTGGCAGCTCCTGGGATAACCGAGGCACGCGGTCTTCCGGGGCGGATTTATACCGCATCGGCATGACCACCGACCTGACCGAACAGGATGTTGTCATGGGGCGCTCTGAAAAACGTTTGTTCCATGCTATCAAACAGGCGATAGATACTTACGCCCCGCCTGCGGTGTTTATTTATAACACCTGCGTTCCGGCGTTGGTCGGCGATGACATCAATGCCGTGTGCAAGTCCGCACAGGAACGCTGGGGCGTTCCGGTCGTGCCGATTGATTCTGCCGGATTTTACGGCACCAAGAATCTGGGGAACCGGATTGCCGGTGATGCGATGGTCAAATACGTTATCGGTACGCGTGATCCTGATCCATTACCTTTGAACAACTCACAGTCTGATATTAAGGTTCATGACGTTAATCTGGTCGGTGAATACAACATTGCCGGTGAATTCTGGCATGTCTTGCCGCTGCTGGATGAGCTGGGTTTGCGCGTGTTATGCACACTGTCCGGTGACGCGCGTTTCCGTGAAGTGCAAACCATGCACAAGGCGGAAGTCAATATGATGGTGTGCTCGAAAGCGATGGTGAATGTTGCCCGCAAGTTACAGCAACAATATGGAACGCCCTGGTTTGAAGGCAGTTTTTACGGTATCACCGACACCAGCCAGGCGTTAAGAGATTTCGCCAAAACGCTTAACGATGACGATTTAACCGAACGTACCGAGGCGCTGATACAGCGTGAAGAAACCCGGGTCAGAAAAGAACTGGAACCGTGGAAAGCGCGGCTTAAAGATAAGCGGGTCTTGTTGTTTACCGGCGGCGTTAAAAGCTGGTCGGTGATTTCCGCCTTGCAGGATTTGGGTATGGTGGTCGTTGCTACCGGTACCAAGAAATCCACCGAAGAAGACAAGGCCAGAATTCGTGAGTTGATGGGCGAAGATACTGTGATGATCGACGATGGCAGCCCCAGGGCTTTGCTGAAAATAGTCCATGATTATAAGGCCGATATCCTGATCGCCGGTGGTCGTAATATGTACACCGCGTTAAAGGCCAAGGTTCCGTTTCTGGATATAAACCAGGAACGCGAATTCGGTTATGAAGGCTATCAGGGTATGCTGGAGCTGGTGCGCCAATTGGCGCTGACTATTGAAAGCCCAGTATGGGAGGCGGTTAGAGCGCCTGCGCCGTGGCAAATCAAAATCCCCCAAATCCCCCCTAGCCCCCCTTTGCTAAAGGGGGGAAGTTCGATGGTGGAGGCTGCATAATGGCGGACATACTGAAAAGAAACAAGGCGCTATCCGTCAATCCGCTGAAGGCCAGCCAGCCGATAGGCGGCTCGTTGGCTACGCTGGGCTTTAATCGCGCCATGCCGATGTTACACGGTTCGCAAGGCTGTACCGCATTTGCCAAAGTGTTTTTTGTGCGTCACTTCAGGGAACCCATTCCTTTGCAAAGCACGGCGATGGATCAGGGCAGTTCGGTGATGGGCGCAGACGAAAATGTGCGTGAGGGCATCAAAACCATTGCCGAAAAATCCCGGCCGGCACTGATTACTATTTTGACTACTGGCCTGGCGGAGACACAGGGCTGTGATGTGCAGCGGAATGTCCGGGAGTTTAGAGACGCGAACCCGCAGTTTGCTGATGTAGCCGTTGTTGCAGTCAATACCCCTGATTTTACCGGCAGCGTTGAAACGGGTTTTGCTGCGACTCTCACCGAAATTATTCGTGCTTTAGTGCCGCATGCCAAAGAGGCCGGCACTTACCCAGGAAAACGCAAGCGTCAGGTTAATGTCTTGGTCAATTACATGCTGACACCCGGTGATCTGGAAGCGCTTCGGGATATTTTCGAGCAATTTCAGCTCCGGCCCGTTTTTGTACCCGATCTTTCCGATTCGCTGGATGGCTGCCTCACTGCTGAAGATTTCAGTCCGGTAACTATCGGCGGTACTCCTTTATCAGAAATGGCAACGCTGGGTGATGCACTGGCGACGGTGGTTATCGGCCCGTCCCTTAGCAAAGCGGCCGAGTTGCTGGAAGAAAAAACCGGTGTGCCGACTTATTCCCTTGATCATCTATACGGCTTGAAAGCCAATGATGCGCTGATTAGTGCATTGGCTGAAATCAGCGGCCAGGATGTGCCCGAGCGCATAGAACGGCAGCGCTCGCAGTTACAGGATGCCATGCTGGACACACATTTTATGCTGGGTCAGTTACGGATTGCGATTGCCGCGGATGCCGATTTACTGGGCGCGTTTGTTGATCTGGTTCAGGAAATGGGCGCGGAAGTGGTTGCCGCCGTAACTTCGTGTAACGTGCCATTATTGGCGCGGATTCCGGTTGCCAGCATCAAAATAGGTGACCTAGAAGACATGGAAAACATTGGCAAGGCCAATAAAGTTCAACTGGTTATCGGCAACTCCCATGCGGTCGATACCGCTGAACGGCTCGGAACGCCGATTTTAAGAGCTGGTTTTCCGTTATACGACATTATCGGCGGCTATCAGAAAACCTGGATCGGTTATCGCGGTACACGGCAGACACTGTTTGATCTGGCCAATCTGGTCATCAATTATTCGCATGAAGAAATTCCGGTTTATCGTTCGATCTATGCCCAAAAACCGGCCAGCGAACTCACGGATTACCCGCTGTCATGTCATTAACAAGGCGAATGCACATAGTGCAAGGCACTGATGAGAGGAAGTTTATGGAAACTGCATTAAAAATAGCTTTTGCTACTACCGATATGGAAACGGTCAACCAGCATTTTGGTTCGGCCAAATCTTTCGCGGTCTATGCCGTCGATATGGAGAATTCTGAACTGCTGGAAGCTGCCCAGTTTGGCGAGCTCAGCCAGGACGGCAATGAAGATAAGCTGTCCGTCAAAATTGAACTGCTTAACGGCTGCGCGGCGGTGTATTGCCAGGCCGTTGGTGGCTCGGCGATTAACCAGCTGATTGCCAAAAACATACAGCCTGTCAAGGTGCATGAAGGGGGCAAGATCAAAGACCTGATCGTTGACTTGCAAAATGAGATGAAAGCCGGGCCGTCCAGTTGGTTAGCAAAAGCGATTAATCAAAACAAAGGTCCCGATCCTGAGCGCTTTAACAAAATGGAAGATGAAGGTTGGGATGAATAATGTAGGGTACGCTGTGCGTACCTTTCTATGACTTTGAAAATGGTACGCAAAGCGTACCCTACTTACTTTTTATAACGGAGAAAACAACATGGCAACTGCTGAACTGGTCGTGCAAGAAGATGATGTCAATTTAAGTTCTGATATTGTCAAAGATTATATCAAACAGTTACGCGCTATAGACACCTACGATACGTATGAAGGATGGTCGGAAGCAAAAATTATTGATCCTGTTGTGCTAACTAAAGAACGCAAAAAAAACATCCCGGTGATTGGCGATCCCGATGAAATTACCATTGCTCGCTTAAAAGCCTATTACAACTCATTGGCGACACTGATTGAGAAAAAAACCGGCCTGATGGCTGCGCCTATGGTTCATATCAGTCACGAAGGTTTTGGCCGGGCGTTAATCATGGTCGGCAAACTGATTGTAATCGATAAAATATTGCGTGATACCCATCGCTTTGGCTTTTCAAGCCTTGCCGATCTTTGCGAAAAAAGTGACAAGGCTATTGAGAGAGCGCTTGGCTTAATCGAAAAATATCACAACGCTGCCACCGACTAAGGAGTATTCCCATGACCCCTGAAGAATTGAGAAACCTGGAAAAGGAAGTCAAAAAAACCAAACGCCTGGCCAGTGAACAGGCTATGGAACTGCATGACCTGATTGAAGACCGTTTGCCTGATGCTTATGGTGAACTGTTGGGGATTGCCCAGGCAACTTATGATGCCTGTAAAGCATGGGACGAAGCCAATCAAAAACTGAATGCCGCGCAAGCCGAAGCGGCTTGACAGGGAGAATATCATGGCTGAATTTGTAACCGGCGTAACCTTTGGCGGCACGGAATGGACACCTGCTTATGTGACTGACATCAATCAAAAGACCTGCATAGGTTGCGGTCGTTGCTTTAAAGTTTGTCCTCGCGATGTTTTCGATTTAGTGGAAAAAGCCGAAGCCCTTGACCCGGAAGACTTTGATGATGATTATGGCGATTTTGAAGACGATGATGACAACAGCATGGTTATGAGCATTAAGAACGGCCTTGATTGTATCGGCTGCGAAGCCTGCTCGAGAGTGTGCCCCAAAAGCTGTTTTACCCACGAACATAAACAGGCGGCGTAGCAAGCGGTTGATCCACGAAAAACATGATGATGAATCGTTCCCATACCAGAGATTCTCCAACGTGGGAACGATAAAACACAAACAAGCTGCTCAACATTAAGGAACAGAACCATGCCCAGACCAGAAAAACATGTATTTGTTTGTACTCAAAACCGGCCACAAGGGCATCCCAGAGGCTCTTGCGCCAGTTCGGGTTGTGCCGAAATCATGAATGAATTCATGAATGAAATACAAACCCGTAATCTATTTGAAAAAATCGGCCTGACCAATACCGGCTGCATGGGACCTTGTATGATGGGCCCCAGCGTACTGGTTTATCCTGAAGGGGTTATGTACGGCAAGTTGAAAAAGGATGACGTCAAAACCATCATCGAGCAACATCTGCTCGGTGGTGAGCCAGTTACGAGCCTGATGGTTCCTGCCGAGATCTGGTAATGAGTGCAGTTGCGTTTATAGAGGAGCGGGTACTTTTTAGCCCAAGTATCCCTGCCGAAGTTAATAATCTTCTGCAAGCGGCTGTAGCCGCAAGCTCGGTGAACCAACGCCAGGCAGAAACACTGTTTATTCAGGCGCAAGCCCTGGATATACATTGTTTGCAAACATATTTTGCGCTGTATAAATTTTATTTCTTCCAAAAACGTCTCGATGATGCAGAACGCATTGTGTTAGCGGGTTTGGAGGAATCGGCAAAACAAGGCGGCTTTCCCAACGATTATCACCAACTGGTTGCAAACCTTCGGAAATGGAACTTGTATGCCAACGAGCCCAGCCTGTTTTATTTGTATACCCTGAAAGCGTTGGCGTTTATCAAGCTAAGGCTTGGGTTTACCCTGGACGCGCAGCTTGTTTTGTCACACATAGCGCTATTGGACCCTGAAGACCGTTCAGGCGCTTCAGTAATTATGGAACTGGCCGCAGGAGTTACTGAATAATGGATTTACCCGAGCACATCGAATTAAACCGCCAGCTGGCTGAAAGTGTTTGTCAGCGACTGACTGAAGAAATCAACAAGCTGGGTTTTGCAAAAGCAGAAATTAAGCACTATCCCCATTACGATGATGCCAGTTTTGCGCTGGTCAAAGATCCTTATACCGGAGAGCATAACTTAACCTGCTATTGGTACGATGAGTTTGAAAAACAGCGTATTGGCAGGCTTCAGTTTAATAGTGATGGCACCTTTTATGCGGAGTATGACGTCGTAAAAAACCATCCCGGCAAATCAAAATGGTTTGTTGAAGGCGTTTCTGCCTGGGGTAAAGCTGATAACATCAAAGCTGAAGCCAAATTATTGCAGATACCCGCCTAGCCGATATGGAAAAGCCATCGCGAATTTATGAACTGTTGCTGGATTACGCAAGCAGCGATACGCAAGTAACAGAACTAACCATCGGTCTGGTATGGACAGTTTGTAAAGCACAGCACTTGGGCTTAGCCATGAGTCCCGGCATGCCAACCCGGACTTTGCCGTGGCCCGGCACATTGGCCGGTAGAACCTTGGGCGAATTGGCTGCCTGGATTAACGATTGGGAGCCATACAAAGCCACCGTAGGCATGGCGGCTATCAATTGCAGCTTGAATCGCTTCGAATTACCGTCGGGCATTACTCTGTTGGCAGCTGCCGACAGGGGCAATCTGGCCGTTTTTGAACATTTTCTACCTCGCCTGAAAGATAAAAAAGTGGTTGTTGTTGGCCGTTACCCGGGTATTGAACGCTATGCCGAAACATTCAATCTCAGTATTCTGGAACGGCAACCGGTACATAACGATTTTCCTGATCCCGCCAGTGAATTTCTATTACCCGAGGCTGACTGGGTATTTTTAACCGCCAGTTCGATCACTAATAAAACCTTCCCGCGTCTGGCCGAACTGGCTCAAAACGCGACTACGGTATTGATGGGTCCAACCGTTCCGTGGTTACCTGAGCTGCACGAATTCGGTATCAATTATCTGGCGGGTCTGGAAGTTGTCGATCCCGTAACGCTATACCAGACAGCGGCGGAAGGCGGCGGTGTGCGCATTTTCGAAAACGGCGCACGTTACCGGATCGTCGAGCTTACGCCAGGTAACAGCATGACCTGGCTAAAAAACCGGATAGCCCAGGACTATAGTGAAAAACAGCAACTCACTTTCGCAATGGAACAGTGGTATGCCAGCGGAAAAAATGGCCGGTTTCCCGAGTTTAACCAGCTTCAACAAGTGACTACACGCCTATCGCGTATGGATAGCAGTTATAAGCGTCTGTGGGATGCACAGCACGGAGAACCATCATGATCGAACTAGCAAAAAGCAGCCGGGTTATTCTTTATTACAACGGCGCAATCAGTGCTCTGACCTTGTTTTTGCAACATTCTGACGAAAGCGTTTGCACGCCGTCTCCGTTACCCGCCTTGTCTTCGGTTCTGGAAGACGATGAAGTGCCTCTAAACCTTGGCAATATACCTCCTGCAACCATAGTGAGCGCTATCAGCAATGTCATGGGTCTGCCCGCCAATCTGCTGCAAGCTGATACGGGTTATCGGGAATATGTTGACACGCCGAATGGGATCATCACTGTCTATCTGGCCCGTTTTAATACGCTGGATCCACCTCGCCAATTGATGGCTGAAAAAGGCTGTAAATTCAAGACTCTCACTGAGTTGAGAAACAGGCCACCCGCAGAAATGGAATTGTTACGTCGAGCCTACGCCTTCGTAATGGAATCATAAAATGTTTGATTTTATCGATGACTACACTAACGATAACGTTATTTATTCCCAGAATGGCTTTTACATTCCGGATGCAACAGAGTGTATGCGTTGTGGGCTGTGTATCAGTGTGTGTCCGACTTACAAATTATTCCAGATTGAGGCTGAAACGCCGCGTAACCGTATTAGAGCCATCGATAAAATCATCAATGGCAACACAACTGTTTCCGGCGAAGAACTCCAGCACCTGAATAATTGCACCCAGTGCCGGGCCTGTGAAACTATCTGTCCCAGCAAAATGGCATACGGGCATTTGTTCGATCTCGCGCGCGAGAAACTTTTCCAGGCAGAGGCTTTGGAGCGGCGCAGTAATCTTCTTGCGGCAATAGGCTTCAAATTGATAGAGCATAAAGCTTTGCTGTATGCGACAACCGTTATTATCCGGCTATATCAAAAAACCGGATTACAGTTTTTACTCAGAAAAACCGGTTTACTTCGGTTGATTAAACTGGATAAAACTGAATCGCTCATGCCCGAAGCGGAGATAAGCAACCTGGCCCAGCGCTATCCCACGGACAAACTACATCGTGGCAATGTGGCTTTGTTTACGGGTTGTATTAGTAAGCATTTTGACCGGAAAACCCTGCTTGCCACGATTAAATTGTTAAATGTCATCGGTTTCGATGTCCTTGTACCAAAAGAACAAACCTGCTGTGGGGCGATTCATCGTCATCAAGGCCAAATTGCCATTGCTGATAAAATGGCGGCACTCAATACCGATGTTTTCAATTCACTGGATGTCGAAGCTATTATCTATACCGCCAGCGGCTGCGGCTTGATGCTTAATGAATATGAACAGGAAAATGGCGAGGAGGGGAGTGATCTGAATAAATTCGGTAATCGCTTGTTCGATATTACCGAGTTTCTGAATCTGCACTGGCCTGACAATCTCAGCCTGAAACACGGCCATTCCATCGAAAAGAAAGTCGCCGTGCATGAGCCGTGCAGCCAACGCAATGCAAAGCCTGAGCTAGGTAATCGGCATCAGCACGTCTATGCGTTATTGGAAAAAATACCCGAAATAACTGTTATCCCGTTACCGGAGAATCAAATTTGCTGCGGTGCAGGCGGCGTTCACATGCTGACACACCCCGAAATAGCCGAACCACTCAGGAAAGGAAAACTGGCGCACTTTGAACAATCCCTGGCAGACTTGCTGGTATCAACAAATATCGGTTGTGCCCTGCATTTGAATGCCGGATCGGCTCGAAATAAAGTGGTACATCCGGTAGTTTTGTTGGCGGATTTATTAACCTGAGGCATTATCGAGCCTTAGTTAAGCACCTGAAGCCAAAACTTCATTCAGCACTTCAATTTGTTTAAATGAGTTACAAGCAAGCATAACTCCCTCTCCTGCTGGAGAGGGTTGGGGAGAGGAGAATAAAAATCAACCAGTTATATCCCCCCTCATCCCTGCCTTCTCCCTCAAGGGAGTAGGAGCCAACACTTGTGTAGATAACTATGGCCTTAATGGGAAACCTTAAGTCAAGTTTGTGAATCTGTGGCGGTTTTTTTACAAGTTACCTAACACTTTCTCAAACAAACCAGCTGTGTCGATTCCCAGCCCTGTTTCTGATAAAACTTCAAAGCCGGCAGGTTATTTTTATCCGCCAATAACTGCAAACGTTTAAGGCCATGGCAGTCAGCCCAACCAATAGCCTCGGCAAGTAATTTTGCACCAACACCCTGATGACGAAAATCAGCCGCGACAACCAGATCTTCAAGCAAACCGACCGGCCCACCTTCCGCTGTTGAAATCAGGGTCTGTACCGTACACATGCCCAGCACTTTATTATTAAGTAATTCAGCCACCAGAATACAATCCTTATCGCTGTTTAGCAGCAGATTCAATCCGTGCGCCTGTTTGTCCGCGTCAAAATCAAAATCCGCTTCAATTGTAAAAAGCGCTTTTAACAGCTCTACAAGTTGTGGAATATCGGAGGGTTTTGCGGTTCTAATAGTGATCATACTTAAAAGTCTATGGTTTCGGACACTGGTTACATCAAAGAAATACCTTAAATTGTTCAATGGAAAGACCAGCGTCTTTTACAATACCGCCCATGGTAAAGGCCATGATTGGGTTATGGCGGGGTATAGTGACGAGACGATCTCCGTGACTCATGACAATGAGTTTACCTTGTCGGATTATTTGAAAACCAGCTTTCTCAACAGCACGATCCGCAGCAAGGTGGTTAATACCTGGTAGCTTCGACACAACTATGCCGCCACTTCAATTTCGTGAGTTTCCTGATTACGATACAATTCTTTCACAGCAGCCAGATATTCCTGAATAGCATCCTGAATATTCTCTAGTGCTTCTTCCTCAGTGTCACCCTCAGACCAACATCCTGGGAGTCCAGGCACTGATACGCTGATACCCTCTTCGGTGCGATGAAAAATTACAGTGTATTTCATTTTGCATTACCCCAACATCTTACGAGTTAATGATCCGGTTGGTTGGGCTAGGTCTTGTAGAGCCCTATAGCGGAAGTGGATTGCGCGACAACAAAACACAACATGCGCTGCAACCAATTGTTGACTGCCGATTGCGCCTTGCCGGGTTAGTGCAAATCCGCCTTACGCGTTGACGGAATTCTAACATAAATACACAGTTGGTAGACGGGCAACGATTTTTTGTTGTCCGGCATTTTTGGGGATTTGTCGGGCACGATTAAGCCGTGCCCGCTATAGGGCAGCGCGCGGCAGCTGCGGGGGCGTGGCGGGTTATTCAATCCGCCACGGACACTTGAATTTCGGCGCAATACCTGACACTCCGACACCCCGTCACTCCCCCCAAACGTTACGACGGGGTACATACCTCGTCGCGCTTCGAAGTCGCCTTATTTTGTGCGTTATTTGTATTGCCCTTCTCCTCGGGCATCTGATATATTGCCTCTGTCGCAGACCTTTTATACGCGCGATGGAATATAAAATAAACCACCTTCATGAGGAATTATTTATGTCCAAAGAAGAAAAATTGATAAACCATACCGCAGAAGAAGAAAAACTGATAAACCATGCGGCGGGTTTTACGCGACGCGAAATGCTCGGCTTAGCCGGTGGCGCGAGCGCAGCCCTCCTGGGGGCTCCCTTTCTCGGCAGTATGATCTCTAGCGCCCATGCTGACTCATTGGGCATTTCCAAAACTCCGATTGCTCCGCCAGACATGACAGGGAAAGACGGTATCCCGGTGGTCGATGCTTCCAAGTTCCGTTTATGCAAGGAGGATCTGGGCGATTACGTTTATCTGGCACCGGAAAAGCTTGGCGGAGGCACGCATGCGGTCGATCTCGGCGGCGGCAAGACGCTGGCCTGGATTTCTTACTGGAATTATGGCGACACCTGCCCCATTTCGCATCATCTGGCCGCCTATCCCTCGCCCAATCCTTACAAAGGCTTCGAGTTCGTCAACTCGACCCAGGGCGGCGACAACATCATGATTTACGGCTTGAAAACTAAAATCAAGGAACGCGGCCTGCTTGACCGGTACGGTCAAGGCAATCATCTTTACCGGGTACATTTTGACGGCCAATCAATGAATCTGGTCGAAGACGTTGCCGAAAGCACCGGTATCGGCCTAGGGGTGCATATTACGGTCTTTCCCAATGCGAAAGGCTTCGCCAGTGCGGATGGTCAGAAGGATATCTGCGCATTCTTCGACCGTCCGGGGTTGGACGAAAAGACCCAAGTCTTGCAAGCCTTCCGCGCCGATTGGATTGGCGACAAACCGAAGGGTTCCTTGATGGATAACTGGATGCAGGGCGGCACGCTGCGTCTGACGAGACTGGTCAAACCAAAAGAAACCGGCAAATTCGATCTGGAAGGCACCAAGGGCAACAAAATCTCCTGGGAAATGGTGCCGATGGCTGAGAACTTAGTCGAGTTGGGCCAGTTGCCCGGTGAGAATCCGCGTGGCCTGGTGGGTCTGGATGCGGTAGTCCACCATCCAGGCAATCGCTGGTCATCGTTAGTATGCAGAATGATATCGTCGTCAATCATCATCGACACGACGACCTGGGAACCGGTCTGTGTGCTGCACAATCCAGAAGGCTCGCCCGGCAACTTGCCGATCAAAAAAATAAGCTCAGATCCCGATGTGTGGGAATGCCACTTCAACGACATCAAGTGCGTTGGACATGAGGCCGGGTTCTCTCCTGACGGCAAGAACTACACAATGATGAACAACATCCAGCAGAACAACATGCCGGTGTTCGATACATCTGACCCCGATCCGCGCAACTGGAAGAAGTTCACTTTTGTGAAAGACCCGGCCTGGGTCGGCGAGTTTCCCAGCCCGTTCCATCTTTGTTTCTCGATGGATGGCAGTAAGATGTTCGTCTCGGTGCTCTATCCCAAGCCCCATAACAGTTCTTCAGTAGTGGTCGATACGAAAACGTGGAAGATTATCAAGAAATTCATGAACATAGGGCCGGACTGCCAGACCATGTCGGTCAGCTACGACGGCAAATATGTGTTCCAGATTTTTAGCGGTTTCCAGCGCTTGTCGGCGGGTGTGTTCATCTTCCGTCAGGACACGCTAGAACCGCTTGGGTTTTTGCCGAATTTCGGCGGACATCACGATTGTGTGATCATCCCGACGAAAAACGAACATCTCAGGAACAGCCGCTGTACTACCCTTTGATCCATTCATTTAGAAAGCTTTGGCCGCACACTCCAAAAGTGCGGTTCGCTTTTTCCGGGCCGGGACTGAGATCGCGGCATCATTAACCAAAAAGAGACCGCAACATGACTCCCGAAGAAAAATTCATTAACCGCCTCGCTTGTGTAGTTGGTCTTGCGGCGCAATAGCGGTAGCGTATTGCTCCACAACAAAACAGAACATGCGCCTTACCGCATTAGCGCAAATCCGCATTGACTGCATTCTAGTAGTTCGTTTCATTAAAGCATTTACAATTTATACCAAGCCAAGATTGAAGAGGGTTGGGGAGAGGAGAATAAAAATTAACCAGTTATGTCTCCCCCCTCATCCCTGCCTTCTCCCTCAAGGGAGTAGGAGCCAACACTTGTGTGGATAACTATGGCCTTAATGGGAAACCATAAGTCAAGTTTGTGAATCAGCCACCAGAATACAATCCTTATCGCTGTTTAGCAGTAGATTCAATCCGTGCGCCTGTTTGTCCGCGTCAAAATCAAAATCCGCTTCAATTGTAAAAAGCGCTTTTAACAGCTCTACAAGTTGTGGAATATCGGAGGGTTTTGCGGATCGAATAGTGATCATACTTAAAAGTGTATGGTTTCTGACAATTAATCACAAAAATCCATTTATGCTTAGCTTAAGGCTGTAGTGCGGTTTCGCAACAGAAAACCGCCAATCAACACACAATTTCAACAACAATAGGACAAAAAACCGCATGGAAAAAACCGAGTGGGGTTCAGGTTCAATGCTCCCTTTAGGCGCATTGCCTAGTGCAAATCCGCCCTGCCACATGCACATTACCACGTTCTCTCACATGTATATGCCCGGTTTTACAGTATGTTGCGATTTAAGTGAACAATGTGGCCGACTTTTTGTCAGAGAAAAGTAAGCTAACACAATTAGGAGAAGATGATGAGAAGAATTTATTTTTTGGCCCCTAATATTGAAACGACGCATAAGATTGTGGACGAATTACGTGCGGAAGGGATAGAAGATCGCCATATGCACATATTAGCAAAAAGAGACACTCCACTAGAGGATCTGCCTGAAGCCACGGAATTTCAGAAAACAGATTTTATTCCTGCGTTGGAACGAGGTGCGGCATTAGGTGGTACAACCGGTGTGTTGGCAGGGCTTGTAGCTTTACGCTTTGCAGGATTTGCGATTGCAGGAGGGCCCATTCTTGGAATTTTGTTTTTCGGCGCTACCATCGGAGCTATCATGAGCGGCCTGGCCGGTCTTCAGGTTGGAAACTCAAGAGTCAAAGATTATGAGGGCGCCATTGAACGTGGCGAATTGCTTGTCATGGTTGATATTCCAAAAGAACGCATCGAAACAATTAGTCAATTGATTACCAAGCATCATCCAACAGCTCATTTTGAAGGCATTGAGCCGCTTTTGCCGCCATCATATTAAGGGCATCTCTGGGCGGGGCGGGTTATTCAATCTGTCCAAAACTTTTGACATACGGCGCATTGCCTAACATGCCGTCAAGCCCCAAAGGTTGCGATGGAGTGCATACTCCGTCGCACTTCGTTTCAACCGCCGGACGCGGAAAACCGTATGTCCTGTTGCGTGGGAGGGATGACGGTCGCAATCCCATCATCATCACCCGATCATGGCTAAATCAGAGTCAGTTCTAAATGGCTATTTTGGAGATTGTTCTTGGATAAGTCGCAAACTCTGCATGACTTTCTCAAAGGCTGGCAGTTCCATATCGAACTCTTCGATTGGTGCCTCATAGATAAAATGATAATGCCATTCTCCCTTTATGAAGCCGTAATACTCCCCCTTCCTCGGTTGTGAATTAGAATCAATGTAAGTATACAAAGTCTTAAAAGATTCATGTCCAGCTAACTGAACCGTAGAAGTCTCTATAATTTTAAGATCAGACACGCGCGCCCCGAATTCGTTAAAAATTGCTTTCGATGCTTGCTCTGGGCGCATGCCCGGAGTCAGTCCCATTTTCTTCGCGTCAGGATCATCTGCGCTAAAACGGCGAAGAACACTGTACCGGCTTATTTTCATATACTGGTCGCCATTCTTTGTAATCCAAATTCCATCTGCAGCCTCGATTACAATATGCCATCCATAGGGGAGCGCCATCTGGGCGCCCATTCCGGGGGAAATATAGTGACCCCCAACAGGTCTCGTTGACGCACAACCATAAAGGATGACGAAAAACAGCAAGCATAGCGAAATTTTTATGTGCATAATTAATCCGTTATAAATTGTGGCTTACAAAACCAATTACATGTAGTGACGCCTCTTCAAGCCGAGGTGTGAAACTCTGCCGATGGAGCATGACCAGCCATATTACACGATAGGATTGTTTTGTCGATATCTAAGGCCACGGTTAAGAGTCAGTTGTTCGGCTTTTTATTGAATGCGCTGCATCTATGGCTTAAGATGTAACTACGACCTTGAAATTGGAGTGCATGGCATTTCTGGTCATTCGGGCACTAACAAATTTACTAAAAGATTCGGTAATCACGAATCTGTAAAATGGGCAAAAAATTAAAAATAGGGGAATACTAGTGTCATGCAATCGATGTATTCGGCTCGTGAATATATTCATATTATCTTGTTTATTGGCCGGATGCGCATTCACGTTCAATGAACGAGTTTCATCGGTCAGAGAGATTTCAAATTTCCATGATGGAACGCTTATAATCGGTGAGGTCGTTAGAGTTTACCTTCGTCAGGAGGTGCTTACCAGCACGAGCGATGTCAATGGGTGGTACAAGTCATTGCTTCAGGCAGGGTTTCGAGATAGCGACATTCAGGATGGTACGGAAATATTTGCTCGTAATGAGCAATACCGCTTTAATTCGGCGACTAGTAACATCCATTACAGAACATACCTGGCTCACGTACCAGAAGATATTAAAGTGGGCTTTGGTTCGGAAACCGGCGACGTTGTTGAAATTAGATTATCTTCTGCGCCCAATGGCGCAATTATCGGTGTTGTTACCCGAGTTCTCGACCATCGTGATGAATGGAAAAAATGTTCATATAAACATGAAGAACCGTCCTTCGTTGAGCAAATGTCATATTTTACAATGGGCCCGCCACAATCTGCCTATTTAGAATGCCAAGGTCTTCAAGAAGAAGGCTGGGTCAAGTATCCAACTCTTGCGCATGGATACGAATGGCGGAAACCTCCCGGCAACCGACCAATTACAAAGTGATTTAGGTTTACTGCCATGGCCGGATTAAGACTTTCAATGGGTAAAACTATCATTATTGCCGCTCTAGCGCTCCTGCTCAACGCTTGTGCTACTCAGGAAGTAAAAACCAATCCTCAACCACAACAACCGCTTGACACTGAAGCAGCTATGGAGTGTGAAGAACATTATCGTTATCCATTAGTAACAAGAGCAATTTGGAGAGATTTTCGTCCCAAGTTGACCCTTATGTTGTCAGATTGCTTTGAGACAGGTGAAGCATGGCGTCATCCTTTGGCGGCACTCTTCTTTTGTCCATTTTTCTCCTTGTATTCAATTTACGGAGCTTTCCTTTATTCTGGCGCATCCATAGGATTGATGGCGACGCTCGATCTTATGTTGGCTATTATTCCCTTCTGCCCACCTATCCCACATGGACCACAACAGGTAGTCCCAAATCCGGCGCCCCCCAAAAAACCGTAACAAGTATTCTAAAACTAAGAGTGCAATCGCGCCATGGACAGAAAATATAAATTCGAGTTTGAGTTTATAGTCTGGTATAGCTGACTATATGAATAACGGTAGGCAAAATGGATTACCCACACCTGCTTGAGAATGTTTTTTACATCTGCGATTGCAAATAATTCTGTAATCCCACTTTTCCAATCAATTCAAGCTGTGTTTCCAGCCAGTCGATGTGTTCTTCCTCGCTTTCCAGTATATGTTCAAACAGTTCACGAGAAACAAAGTCACTAATCTTCTCACAATAGGCAATGGCTTCTCTGAGCAAAGGAATGGCAATTTGTTCGAGTTTTAAATCACAGTCGAGCATTTCCTGCGCATTTTCACCGATCATCAATTTGCCAAGATTTTGCAGGTTAGGCAGACCTTCCAGAAAAAGTATTCGCTCGATAATTTGATCAGCATGTTTCATTTCATCAATCGATTCGTGGTAAACCTTTTCGTTAAGTTTACTGAACCCCCAATGTTTGTACATTCTGGCATGCAGAAAATACTGGTTGATCGCGGTTAGTTCGTTTTCCAGGGCTTTATTCAGGTAGTCAATGACTGTTGCGTCGCCTTTCATGTGAGTATCTCTTGTCTAATTGTTGATGTTTGGGTGATTTGTTGCAACGGGTAATTCAGTTCCTCGCTTGAGTAGATCGGTTACTTCCTTATTACATTTTCCACAATCCCTGCCCACTCCGAAACAATGAATCAGCTCTTTACGTGTGCAAACACCATTTTCGATGGCCGTTAAAATTTGCGAGTCGGTTACCGCTTTACAGATGCATATATACATTGCTATTCCTTTAAACCAATTTGAAAATACGGCGTTCAACTTAACGTAGGACGTGCTGTGCACGCCTTTGCTTCCAAGTAGGCGCGCGCAGCACGCCCCTACCGCTGTCCCGTCAGAAGCCGGAGGCTTAACGTCTTCGGCGTTGCACCAATTGCGGATCGGCGGTTATCTGCCGGTAAATT
>CAYVFT010000069.1:0-19296 GCA_964450225.1 uncultured Crenothrix sp.
TTCTTTATTGAGCATGACTGATGATGTAAAAATGAATAACAGGCCAGTCAAACTGACTTCTTGGCGAGCTATCTTACAGTGCTTGCATGTTTTAACCAAAATGAGACTGTCTGAAACATTACTCTATATTATGTATTTGCTCGCGCATTTGTTCAATCAGAACTTTAAGCTCAATGGCTATTTGCGTCATTTCCTTGTCTGTCGATTTGGCGCCCAAGGTATTGGCTTCACGATTTAATTCCTGCATCAAAAAGTCCAGCCGTCTGCCTACGGGCTCTTTTTGGTTAAGTACTCTTAACACTTCAGTAATGTGGGTATCGAGCCGGTCGAGTTCTTCAGTAATATCGAGTTTCTGAGCCAGAATGACCAATTCCTGCTCCAGCCGGTCAAAGTCCGGTTGCGCGACCAGTTCGGTAATTCTGTCCTTGAGTTTATTGCGGATCAGCAACAGGACTTCGGGCATGCGTTGACCGGCCGAAGCAACAAAACCCTGCATTTTTTTACAGCGTTCTTCGATCAAGACTTTTAGTTGCGCGCCTTCCCGCTCTCTTACTTCAATTAATTGGGCCAGTGTTTGCTTGACCAGATGCGTGATTTCTTCATTAAGATGGTTTTTGTCAGTGATCGCTTCTTGCTGAATGCCGGGGAAAGCCAACACATCCAGGGCTGAAAATGACAAAGGCGCCAGCATGTGCTCTTCAATTTGATCGGTAGCAGCAAGTAATGCCGCTACGGCATCCATATTGACGTTATAGCCTTGTTCGTTGTTAGCCTGTTTTTTATAACTTAATGTACATTCAATCTTGCCACGGTAGATTTTTGCGGTAATGATCGAGCGCAGATCCGCCTCAATAAATCGCAATTGATCGGGGAGCTTCAGGGTGATGTCACAGTAACGGTGGTTGACCGAACGTAATTCACAGTTTATGGTTGAGTCTCCAATGCTTGCCTCATTGCCGGCATAAGCGGTCATACTTCTAATCATTATTCACCTGTGAAGGTTAAAGATGCGAGATTAAAAGGCTGTTATTCTAACCTTGTAATTCGCGTCACGCATCTTTTCACTGATATGAATATATTCATAAATTGAAAACCCGATAGCTGACAGTTCAGGTATACTGTGCGGTTTTCATTTTATCGGAATAAACATGAGACCTAGCGGACGTAATCCGGATCAACTCAGAGATATAAAATTTACCTGTGGTTACACCAAACATGCTGAAGGCTCTGTGTTGGTCGAGTTTGGCGATACCCGAGTGCTTTGTACTGCCAGCGTTGACAAGAGCGTCCCCCGCTTTCTTAAAGGCAAAGGTGAAGGCTGGGTTACTGCTGAATACGGTATGTTGCCACGTTCAACACATAGCCGGATGGGGCGCGAAGCCAGTAATGGCAGACAGGGTGGCCGTACTTTGGAAATCCAGCGTTTAATTGGCCGCTCCCTCAGGGCAGCAGTTGATTTAAAGGCATTGGGTGAGCATACCGTTACTATTGATTGTGATGTGCTGCAAGCTGATGGTGGTACGCGTACTGCATCAATCACTGGTGGTTTCGTTGCCTTGTCATTGGCAATAGAAAAAATGCTCAAACGCAAACTGATCAAGGCTAGCCCGCTACATGGACAAGTTGCTTCAGTATCGGTGGGTATTTATGACGGAGTGCCCGTGCTGGATTTGGATTATGCCGAGGATAGCACAGCCGAAACTGATATGAATGTGGTGATGAATGATGCCGCCGCTTTTATTGAAGTCCAAGGCACGGCTGAGGGACATGCGTTCAGGAAAGAAGAGCTGAATGCGATGCTGGAGCTGGCTGGCCTTGGTATCAAGCAATTGCTGGAAAAACAACAGGAAGCGCTGGAAAACTATTTATAATGACTTTTTCATCATCACAGCAAATCGTTCTAGCCAGTAGCAATCCGGGTAAGATTAAAGAAATTCAGGCGATTCTTGCCCAGCATCCAATTGTTCCGCAGTCGGCATTTAATGTGATAGAAGCCGAGGAAACCGGCTTTACTTTTGTAGAGAACGCCATAATCAAAGCCAGAAATGCGGTTCTGCATTGCAAGTTACCATCTATAGCCGATGATTCCGGTTTGGTTGTTGATGCTTTAAACGGTGCGCCAGGGGTTATTTCTGCACGCTATGCGGGTATTGGGGCCAGTGATCAGGACAATGTGTATAAATTGCTAAAGGAACTTGAAGGCGTTCCAGAAAATCAACGTAGCGCTCGTTTTATCTGCGTTATGGTATTTATGGAGCATGCCGAGGATCCTTTTCCTGTCATCGCTCAAGGGGTTTGGGAGGGCAGAATTTTATATTACCCAATCGGTAAGGATGGTTTTGGCTATGATCCGGTATTTTGGGTTCCAGGCTTCAATTGCGCGTCGGCTGAATTACCGGCTGCCGTTAAAAACTCTTTGAGCCACAGGGGGCAAGCATTACGGAGCTTAACGGATTTAATTAAGGCTAGAGAGTTATCTTAGTAGGGGGCGAATTAATTCGCCACAAAAAAACATTTTTGATGAAGACACTATTTTTTATCGCCCTTCAATATGCCAAAGCTGTTACAGAAATAGCGCCATTAGGCAACGGCCTGATTAATGATACGTTCCTGGTGACAACAGCATCATCACACTTTGTTCTGCAACGTATAAATCGCAAGGTCTTTCCAGAACCTGATCAGATTATGGTAAATCTGATCATGCTTAATCGGCATCTTGAACAAAAGGCGAGCACTGCGGTTAAGCTGAAAATCCCGGATATTTTAAAAACCACAACCAACCTTGATTTTTATCAAGATGAACAAGGTGATTACTGGCGCGCGCTTGGCTTTATTGGAAATACTGAAAGCCTGGAGACAATCAGCAATTTAAGCCAGGCTCAGCAGACAGGATTTGCGTTAGGTCATTTTCATCGCTTGGTCAGTGATCTTGATCCTTTACTCTTGCATGATACCCTGCCGGGTTTTCATATTGCCCCCGGCTATTTAAGTCACTATCACCAGATCTTAACGCAAGCACCCAAACAACTTGTACCTGAAAGCCTTTATTGCGCTAAGTTTATCGCCAAATTTCAGCATTTGACCGAAGATCTGGAAGCCGCAAAGAAACAGGGATTGTTGTCAATACGGGTTATCCATGGTGACCCTAAATTGAATAATTTTCTTTTCGATCAGGACAGCAAAAAAATCGTTAGCATTATCGATCTGGATACGGTTAAGCCGGGTTTGGTGCATTACGATATTGGCGATTGTTTACGATCCTGCTGCCACAGGCTGGAAGACAATGAATTTGATCTGGATATTTGCGCTGCTATATTGAAGAGCTACCTGTCCGAATCCGGTTCATTTTTTTCAGAATATGATTACCACTTCTTGTATGCCGCCATACAATTGATTCCATTCGAACTGGGACTTCGGTTTTATACGGATTACCTGGAGGGTAACCGGTATTTTAAAGTGACCCAGCCTGAACAGAACTTGCAGCGTGCGGCCGGTCAATTTCAGTTGTGTGAGAGTATCATGGCACAGAAATCAGCCATAAAGATACTCATAAAACAGTTAAGAATTCAGTGCACAATTTAAGCCTTACCGAATTAACGTAATTATTTCCACATGCTGGAGAACTGGCCTGGATAGGCCCAAGATCAGCACAATCTAGTTATCGTGTATAGTCTGGTGTTGCTTGGCGCGTTAGGTATTTCGGCCAAATTCATTATCATCAAACTGGCTTGTGCCGCCAACGGTGAAGTAGATACCATTACTCTTTTTGCTTTGCGAATGTTGTTTCCTGGTTTGTTATGGGTAGCGGTGTTATGACGCAGCGCATAGGTTCGGCACGTTTTACCGCATACACCATGACAGTTGCCAGTGTCGCAACGTTAGCGCATTTTGCTTTACTGCATGCTGCTGCACTTGCACAATTCCCTCGCTCCCTTACGATAGCTGGAAACGTGTTTATAGTCTGGCATTCATCAGGCTGTTTTTTCTACCGAGTTGCCGGCATTTTTCATGAATGCCGGCATGCGCAGAATCGGTGCGGGATCAGCATCCATTATCAGCACGACCGGCCCGATAGCCGCCCTGGTTATGGCCTATCTGCTATTGGGTGAGGCGATTACCCCGATTCAGTTGGCGGGTACTTTTTTTGTGTTGGCGGGAGTTTATGTGGTGAGCAGGGTTAAATCTTGATTTTTAACCGTATTAATATGGTGTAGAATCGCAGGGGTTTTCGCTATTGCCCAACCCGGCATGCCGATCTGAAATCTCCCGATCTGGATAATAATTAAAAATTAGACTTGATTCTCCCACCTCATCAACCCACTACATTGCAAGGAATTATGAAAAAATTAATCAGCTTGTTTGTTTTATTATCGATAATATCTTGTTCCACTATTCCGCCATCCAACAGCGTCGAGGAAGTCGAGCCAGGCTTTGTATTATTGGATATTCTGCTTTACCGGCCGGTGGGTTTGGCCGTAACAATTATTGGCGCAGGGGCATTTATAGGGATGAGTCCCTTAACGGCCCTGGCATCCATACCTGAACCACACGATGCATTTCTCAAAACCAGCAAGATTTTAATTCTCGCGCCTGGGGCCTATACATTTATTAGACCATTAGGTGACCGGGACCTCCCATATTCTGTGCCGCCGTATAAACATAGACCAGTTGCAAGACAGAACAATGTCGAACCTTATAAAAATGACGTGATACCAAATCAACGCTCTGCAACTCCCACAGTACCGGATGTGCAACCGCCACAGAGTTACCCTGATACTGTCATGGGCTTATAGATTCCAGGCCCTGGAGAATATGGGCAAGGCAGTGAACCTTATCAAACTGAGGTTACGATTTCAAATGCTGAACAACGTGAAACGCAGTCTTTGCAGTTACCGGGGTTCGGCTATCCCTCAATACCAGCCTGCCAGCAGTTTAGATAAAACCCAGCTTCAAGCTTTTGGCGGTACATAGCCCTCAGGCATCTCGTTATTACCTTCAAACAGAAACTTGGTTCTTTCTTCCGCCAAAAAAGCCCTGGCTTTGGGGTCAAAACTGGCTAGCCTATTTTCATTGATAAGCATCGTTTGTCTGGCCAACCATTCTTTCCAGGCTTGTTTGGATATTTTTTCATATATTTCCTGGCCTTTAGGTCCTGGAAATGGTGGTTCATCAAAGCCCTCGGCTTCGATGCCCAATTTTACGCACTTTACCATTCTAGTCATCATTGTCCTCGTATGTGTTGCTGCAACAGCAGTTTAATCGGTGCTGGTAGTCCCAAAGTATTAATCTGTTCAGCGTTATACCAGACTGTTCGGCCGGCTTCCATCACAAAATTTATAGGGTTTTCCGTTTGGAAAATTACCGGCGTGTAATCTAAATGATAATGGGAAAAGGTATGGCGTTGGATTGTCAGTGTTTGCGAATCGCTAATAGGCATGTTTTTTGTCAAACACCAGTTGTGCGCCGATTCAATGCTGTCAAATTCCGGCAAGCTCCATAAGCCACCCCAGATTCCGCTGGGCGGTCTTTTTTCCAGTAAAATCTGATTAAGATTATTGCTCAGTAACAAGAAAACTAGTTGTTTAACCGGCAACTTTTTAGCAGGTTTCGGAGTTGGTAATAAGGATATCGTCCCAGTCATTTTGGCCAGACAATGGTCCTCAAGCGGGCATTCTTCGCAGACAGGTTTACTGCGAGTACAAATTGTCGCTCCTAAATCCATCATGGCCTGGGTGTATTCTGCCACGCGGTCTACAGGGGTCAGTTGGGCGCTGATAGACCATAATTCCTTATTAACCAAGCTATTACCAGGCCAGCCGGAAATCGCTTTAAATCGGGTCAGTACTCTTTTTACATTGCCATCAAGTATAGGATGACTTTTGTTAAAGGCGATACTCAAGATAGCTCCGGCTGTTGATAATCCTATGCCAGGCAGGGCAATGAGTTCATCCAGCGTATCGGGAAAATGACCATGCTCAACTGCAAGCTGCGCGGTTTTATGCAGATTACGAGCGCGAGCGTAATATCCCAAACCTGACCAACGATGTAAAACTTGATCAATAGGTGCTTGCGCCAAACATTCTAAAGTAGGAAATTTTTCTACGAAAGCATTAAAGTAAGGTATAACCGTTGCAACTTGAGTTTGTTGTAACATCGTCTCGGAAAGCCATATCCGATAAGGTGTTATGTCCTGTTGCCAGGGCAAATCTTTTCGACCATGTTGAACGAACCAAGCGAGGATGTGCTGCTGGAAGACTGACGGATTCATAAAGAGAAGGAAATAATGTCAGGGAGGGCGAACTCTTTTGCCGCTACAAGGTTCAGGGTAAAATTAACTGCTATTATTCTTTATGTTTTTTAAAAAGACCTTTTAACAAATCACCAACCCCCGGGCCTAATTTTTTATCAATTTTATCCGCTATTTTGTCTATTTTTTCCTGGTTTTTTTCGACAAATTTTTCTATTTTAGCTTTATTTTTTTCAGTTAATAATGATGATACATCAAGCGTATAAGTCGGCTTGCTAAATGTGCCGGCAACTATAATATTGATAGGTGTGTCATGTACCTGCTCCGGCTCAGTTGCGGTTGCTTTTGTCTTAATGAAGGTGGCAATAAATTTATAATCCAGTTTCTCTGTGTTTAGATCTGCGTTGCCCTTGCCATTGATATGTATTCTGGAGGCTGTGGCAACGAAATCATTATTTTGAAAAAGACCGTTATTGAGGGTTGCAGTTCCTTTTATTTCAGAAAACAGGGTCTGATCATTTTTATTATTGGCGGGTAATGCAGGCTCCTTGACCAAGGCTTTGGCTTGATCAATCATTTTTTGTAGATTAAAGCCTTTGATTACACTATCTTTAAACAAAAAATTTAAGCTGCCATTGAGTGATGACTTAAGTTCACGGGAATTTTTGCCTTGTCCTTGCAACTGTGCTGATACGTCAACGACTCCGCTCATTCTGGCTTCGCCTTTAAAGTCTTTGAGCAAGGGTTCAACTTGCACATGGCTTATTTTTTCGTTTAAAGCCAGAGCCGGTTTTTTGTTACGCATATCAAAGTTTAGACTGCCGTTATATGAGCCTTGATAAAACGCTTTAGCGGATTGTTGCGTTTTAATTATGCCGTTTTTTGCGCTCAGGTTTAACTGAATGTCCTGCATGGATAAGCCATTAATTTTAAGTTTGTCCAACGATAATTGGCCATCAATATTCAATTTCCTTAAAGTCTCTACCGGTAAAGCGGAAGCGCCGACCGCTAAAGCAACTGCCGGGCTGGTTATGGGTTTGGATGGTTTACCGGTGACAGGCGGTAAATAACGATCAATATCAATGGCATCAGCCGCTAAATTAAAAGTGATAAGGGGTTGAGCAAAGTCTTTGATACTGGTTGAGCCTTTAATTTGAGTATCATCCAGAGTCATTACCAAGTTTTGCAAATCCACCGAGTTTTCTGTCGCCAACAGGTTAAAGTTTACTGCCGACGTGCTCAAGGAGTTGGTATCCTGCATAACAGGAACTGTGATGCCCAATTGCTTCATAACCTGAACTGGACTGAAGGCTGCAATGCTAACCGGGCCTTGGAATGAGGGTTTATCTTTAATACTGTTGCCGGTAATTTCGGCAGAGAGTGTTACATCTTTCGACTTCAACTGTAATCCGGAAACTTTAACCGTCTGTTTGGCCATATCCAGTGCAGCATCAATGACGGTAAGCCACGCCGTTAGTGCTTTGCCGGGTATGTTTTCGCCTTCCGATATTGTTTGCAAATCACTGTGGCTTAACAAAAACGAATCAAATTTCTCATTGACCGTAAACCCGGTAGTTAGTTTGATAGACTCTGTGAATTTTGTTTTAGGATTCAAAACGACCAGGGAAAGCTCGACAGCAACCGGTTCATCATAAGAAAACTTATCGGTTTTGAGGTTAACATCTTTTATGAGCAGGTGTTTTCCGGATTGCTGATCATCCCAGTTAATTTGGGCATTTTCCATGGCAATACCGCCGATGGTAAAGAGTGCCGCGGCTTCGGTTTCGTCTTGTATGTCGATGTTATTAGCAGACGGCGAAGGGATGGTTTTTGTTACATCCGACGCTGTTAAATCTTTCCAGTTACTTTCGCCCTGTGGGTTTTTTGCTAGATTTAGAATTAGACCTTTTAAAATCACGCGGCTAATTTCAACTTTTTTTGATAATAACGGCAATAACATAACTTTAATGTCGCTTTCATCCACGGTTGCAAAGGGCTTATCCTGAAAGCCTGCGGCATTGCCCAAAGCCATTTTCCCTGTTGAGACGCCTAGCCATGGAAAAATCGATAATTTCAATTCGCCTGTTAATGTTAGATCACGACCGGTTTTGTCCTTAACAGCGGCGGCAATCTCGGGTTTGAAGCTATTCGGATCAATGAAAAAAGGCAAGGTAAAGATCGCGATGACTATCAGAAATACGATCGCAGCTATGATTGATAGTATGATTTTAACCGGTTTTCCCACAATATTTTCCTGGTTTAAAAAAGGTGTAAGATTGCCTATTATGGAATATCATGCTGCACTGTTGCTAGTTAAATACTAGCCTGATTTAATGTTTTTCTATTAATTAATAATAATTTAAAAAGGGGTGGGGAAGATGTTGTTTTTAGCTAAATTTGCCGGAATTGCTGTGCTTGTGTGGTTTTATCTAACCGCAAAAGATAAGGGCGAGCAGCCTATTAAATGGGCTATTATAGGACTAATAGGTTATTGGATTGCATGGTGGGCGGTGAGGTTGACTGTTGTTGCTGCTTTATCAGGATTCGTCGCCAAAAGCGCCATGATGACATTCATAGTTATTCAGATACCTGCCCTTTGCGCGATTGCCGCTGCATTTTTAATCAGAAAGAAATTGATAGCGGATGCCGCTGAAAAATAAAGACAAGGCGCAAGGCTAATAATTAGCTCTTGCGCCTTAATTTTATTTACAGTTTATCTGCATTTTTATCCAGATATTCCGCAACACCTGCAGGACTAGCATTCATGCCTGAATCACCTTTATTCCAGCCGGCTGGACAGACTTCGCCATGTTCTTCGTGGAATTGTAACGCATCAATCATACGTAACAATTCATCCATATTACGGCCTAATGGCAGATCGTTTACAACCTGATGGCGAACAATTCCGCCACGATCAATCAGGAAAGTACCACGGTACGCAACGGCTGGTGCAGCGGCTTCAACATCGTAATCTTTAACGATCGAGTGAGCTATATCAGCTGCCATTGTGTAGCGAACCGGACCTATACCACCTTTGTTAATGGGTGTATTGCGCCATGCGTTGTGGGTGAAATGAGAGTCTATAGATACCGCAATAACTTCAACACCACGGCTTTTGAATTCATCTATACGGTGATCTAAAGCAATCAGCTCACTTGGACATACAAAAGTAAAATCTAACGGGTAAAAAAATACGACTGCATATTTACCGCTAGTGGCTTCAGAAAAGCTGAACGAATCAACTATTTGACCATCGCCTAGTACGGCTGGAACTGTAAAATCAGGTGCTTGTTTACCTACTAATACGCTCATTGATTATCTCCAAAAAATATTGAAAAAGCAAAAGGTTATGGACTTATTACTAGCCACTGTTGCAGTGGTATAAACATATTCTACACTGAATTAGTCGGTAATTGTCCAGTGTTGTTATTTTTAACTTGCTTTTATATTAGCTTTAGCGATAAATTGTAATTAATGGATTACAAATAATAATAATAATTTTGAAGGAAGCTTCAAAGTAAGGCGGCATAGCCTTGCTGTTAAAAACAAATAAAATATAATTCTTGTCGAGGGGGATTATTCGTGGCAAAAAATAAACATATTACCGAGCCTGATGTGTTTGGTTATCAAGTGCGTATCGTAAGACGCGGCAAGGAGAGCAGTCGTTATTTTTCTCATAAATTGTGGGGCAATAAAAATAAATCTTTGCAGGCTGCTATTACCTGGCGAGATCAGATGCTGGTTGTTTTAAAAGGTAGTAAAACACGCTTTCTCAAGCCCCCCAAAAATAAAACCACCACCGGAGTTACGGGGGTATCAAGAACAATTAAATATGATCATCGAAAAGATAAAAATTATCTGTGCTATACGGTTTTTTGGGTTTGTAATGGCAAATCCAGAAATAAGACTTTTCAGGTTGGCAATGTAGATAAAGTTTCAGCTGATGATGAATTGCATGCGTTTCGCACAGCCAGGTTATTCAGAAGTTGCTATGAGTTTGCAATTGATAACGACATTGAATTTCATGATGAGAAATTTGCAAACTGGAAGAGAACACGGCTTTATGATGATGAGAGTTTAAACCCGGTGTAAGCGGTTATAAATATAAACTGCACCGCGCGATAGAAGTTCAACTGATAGGGAAAATAGAGCGGTAATTTTACCAAGTAAATGAGTGAAAACTTTTGGTAAATTGGCTTTTTCATTCATGTGGTTTAAGCTGCCCAATTATTCCATCCAATTCCTCTAAACTGGAATAGGCAATGACTAATTTCCCGGTGCCGTTTTCTTTATGATTTATGATGACTTTTGCGCCCAATTTTGCGGTTAAATCGTTTTGCAGGCGCAAAGTGTCATTGTCGATGATCTTTGCTTTTTGAGCTATTGGCTCAGCATGGCTTTGTTTTACCAGCCGTTCTGTAGCTCTTACTGTCAAACCTTCCTTAACTACTTTATTAGCTATTGCGACCTGTTTAAGTCCCTCTAATGACAATAGTGCCCGCGCATGCCCCATTTCCAGCTGATTGTTAAGTAATAATTTTTTTACTTCGGGGTGCAGCTCCATTAATCTCAATAAGTTGGTAACGGTTGCGCGCGACTTGCCGATTGCGTCTGCTATAAGCTGATGCGTCATCTCAAATTCATCCAGCAAGCGTCTTAAAGCTTCCGCTTCTTCCAAAGGGTTAAGGTCTTCTCGTTGAATATTTTCAATCAACGCGATAGCCATTGCCGCTCGGTCATCTATTTCTTTGATGACAATGGGTACTTGCGCCAAGCCTGCCAACTGTGCGGCCCGCCAACGACGTTCTCCAGCCACTATTTCATATTTTTCTTGAGCAATTTGGCGCACCACTATAGGCTGTATGACACCCTGCGCCTTGATGGAATCCGCCAGTTCCTGTAATTTTTCCGGATTGATATCTTTGCGCGGTTGATATTTGCCTCGCTGCATATATTCGATTGGCAGCGTTTGCAAATGATGTTTTTCCTCTTTGACTGAAACATCGCCTAATAAGGCATCAAGACCACGACCTAATCCGCGTTTGTTTGAAGACATCTTTTCTCTTTATAAATCATCTCACACGCAGGGAAAATAGTGCCAAAGCCCCGCGATGCATTATTGTAGTAATACTTTATTTATTGCCACTATCACACATAAGTTAGTGTGGTCAAAGGTGGTGAACCATAGCTTCAAACTCATCAATCAACTTTCTTAAAGCCTCGGCTTCTTGCAAAAGGCTAAGGTTTTCTTTTTGAATAGTTTCGAGTAACTCAAGCGCCATAGCCTCTTGATCATTCATCTCTTTGATGATCACAGGCACCTCTTGTAAACCTGCTAACCGGGCAGCACTCCAGCGACTTTCGCCAGCAAGTATCTCATAATTGCTTTCAGCAATTTTTCTCACGACGATGGGTTCGACTGTATCTGATGCAATTATGGAATAAGCTAATTCCTGTAATTCATCTGAATTCATATCGTCTGGCGGTAGATGATTGCCACGCTGGAGAATGTCAATCGGCAGGGTTTGCAGTTGATGTTTTTCCTCTTTAGTAGAAACATTAACTAACAATGCTTCAAGACCCCTACCCAGTCCACGTTTTTTTAAACTCATATCTTATCTTTTCTAATCATTTCACCCGCCAGGGCCATATATGCCACCGTACCACGTGAGGATTTATCGTAGCTTAGCACTGGTAAGCCATGGCTTGGCGCTTCAGCCAAACGAATATTCCTCGGAATACAGGTTCTAAATACCTTATCGCCAAAATAACGGATTAGTTGCTCGGAAACATCTTTGGTCAGACGGTTCCTATCGTCGTACATCGTTCTTAAAATACCTTCCAGGTGTAAATCCGGATTGACGGAGTTTTGAATATTGTGCAGCGTGCTCATCAGTGCGGACAAGCCTTCGAGGGCGTAGTACTCGCATTGCATCGGAATTAACAAACTATTTGCTGCCACCATCGCATTTAACGTCAGCATGTTTAAAGACGGTGGACAATCAATCAGAATGTAATCGTACTGAGCTTTTATCGGAATTAATGCATCGGCAAGCCGCAGCTCTTTACGATCGGCATGTATTAATTTTACTTCAGCGGCAGTCAGGTCAGCATTTCCGGGAATTACAGAAAAACCGATGTTTGGCAAATAAATAACCGTTTCTGCCGCAGGCACGTCTTCCATTAATAAATCATAACTGGAATACTTGACTTCCTGTTTATCTATGCCACAGCCCATTGCCGCATTGCCTTGTGGATCAAGATCCACCAGCAGCACCCGACGCTTGGCAGCAGCCAGGGAGGCAGCCAAATTCACACTGGTTGTCGTTTTTCCTACGCCGCCTTTTTGATTGGTCACGGCAATTATTTTTCCCACTAACTTACCTCGGATTCATTAATCAATTGTATTTTAACCAGACATCTTTCTGCTGATATCCCTGGAACGTTGACAGGGATCAACTCCGTTTTTGCTGATTCAAATTTGGGAACCTCAGGTATTTGCCCTTTCATAGCCAGCAACACGCCATCCTTGTTGACTAAATGTGCGGTCAATTCCACTATATCAGATAAACCGGCAAAGGCTCTGGTAATGACAGTATCAAAGTTTTTTTCAGGATGATATTGTTCCACACGATTATGACAGACACTTACATTTTTAAGCTTTAACTCTAAAATTGCTTGTTGCACAAACCGTGTTTTCTTGGCATTACTATCCAATAAAGTAAACTCGATTTCAGGCAAATAAATTGCCAGAGGAATGCCCGGCAGACCGGCTCCGGTGCCTATATCAATAACGCGCTTACCTTCTATAAAGGGCACAGTAGCCAGGCTATCCAATATATGTAGGCTCACCATGGCTTCTCTGTCCCGTATGGCGGTCAGATTATAAGCTTTATTCCATTTTTCAATAAGCTTTATAAAGTCAAGCAATTGTACGATTTTGTCTTCTGGCAGAGACAGATTCAAGGATTCGAGGCCGGAAACCAGAATTTTTCGACACGCTTCCATTAGGCGCTTTTCTTTTTTAAATAAACCAGCAATAAGGAAATAGCAGCGGGGGTCATACCCGGGATTCGTGATGCTTGCCCTAAAGTTTCCGGCCGTTGCGCTTCAAGTTTTTGACTCACTTCATTGGACAGGCCGGGAACGCCCGTATAATCAAGGGCATCTGGCAGCCGTAAATGATCATATCGTAAAGCTTTCTCGATTTCAGTTTGTTGTCTGACAATATATCCGGCATATTTAGCCTGAATTTCAACCTGCTCACCGACCTGATCATCAATATCATTGCCGCCTTCCATGAATGACAGCAGTCGCTGTATATCAACTTCAGGCCTACACAGTAATTCCATCAAACTGGCCTCTTTTAGCAAAGGCTTGCCCCAAACTTCTTCAACCTGACGAGCTTCTTCGGTGTCTGCTCTGACCCATTTCTTTTTCAAATTAACCTGTAATCCGGAAATGGCCGCACGCTTATTTTCAAAAGCCTGCCAACGCTCATCATTAACCAGTCCTAATTCGCGCCCTTTTTCGGTTAAGCGTAAATCGGCATTATCCTCTCTTAGCAACAAGCGGTATTCGGCACGGCTGGTAAACATACGATAGGGCTCTTGCGTGCCGCGTGTTATCAGGTCATCAATCATCACGCCTATATACGCTTCATCACGTCCCGGGCACCAGCTTTCCAGCCCAAGAACCAAACGCGCAGCATTCAATCCCGCAATCAAACCTTGAGCGGCAGCTTCCTCATAGCCTGTTGTACCATTTACTTGTCCTGCAAAGAATAAGCCATCCATATGCTTGGTTTCCAGAGACATTTTCAGATCTCTGGGATCAAAAAAATCATATTCAATGGCATAACCCGGGCGCATAATCTCGGCATTTTCAAAGCCCAGCATGGAGCGCACAAACTCATACTGCACATCAAACGGCAAGCTGGTAGAAATGCCATTAGGGTAGATTTCATGGGTATCCAGACCTTCCGGTTCAACAAAAATCTGGTGCGTATCTCGATCGGCGAAACGGACAATTTTATCTTCAATCGATGGACAATAACGCGGCCCGATACCTTCAATAATTCCAGAGTACAGTGGTGACCTGTCCAGGCCGGAACGGATAATATCGTGGGTTTTACTGTTAGTGCGAGTAATATGGCAGGGTATCTGTTTTGGATGCTGTTCGCGTTTACCCAGAAAAGAAAATACGGGGACAGGATCATCGCCGTGCTGTTCTTCCAATTTACTGAAATCTATGGTTCTGCCATCAATCCGCGGCGGCGTTCCGGTTTTTAGCCGGTCGATGCGGAACGGTAATTCGCGGAGCCGATCAGCCAGAGCAATGGAAGCGGGGTCACCTGCGCGACCACCGCTATAATTTTCCAGACCGATATGAATCTTACCGCCTAAAAACGTACCCGTCGTCAAGACCACGGCTTTTGCCATGAAATTGAGACCCATTTGGGTTTTAACGCCGATTACTTTATTGCCGATCACAATTAAATCGGCGACAGTTTGCTGAAACAACGCTAGGTTAGGCTGGTTTTCCAGTGTACTTCTAACCGCCTGTTTATACAGTTTACGATCCGCCTGAGCGCGAGTCGCCCTTACCGCAGGACCTTTGCTGGCATTCAAGGTGCGAAACTGAATACCGCCGTGATCAATAGCTTTCGCCATAATCCCACCAAGGGCATCAATCTCTTTAACCAAATGGCCCTTGCCTATCCCGCCAATCGCTGGATTGCAGCTCATTTGCCCCAGGGTCTCGATGTTTTGCGTCAATAATAATGTCTTCGCTCCACATCGAGCGGCTGCCAAAGCGGCTTCAGTACCAGCGTGACCACCACCCACTACAATCACATCAAAATCTTTTTTGAATTTCACAAGCTTTTTTCACTCAAAGTAATGCTATATAAATGCGTGTCAAGTTTGACAAGCGTATGACTATTATAAGAGGTAAACAATGAAAAAACGTAAAAATCCGAACAAAATAGATAGTATTCCCATTCAGAATCTTGTTGCGAAGTTTGCGTATCAGTTTAATAAAGCCCACGTCTTAGAGGCTAAAAACAAATACCGTCGTAAGGAAAAGCACAGAAAACTGGAAGCTTCTCCAATCGCTCGGGTTAAAGTGATTGGAAAAGCTTCTTGGGTTTTAGATATCGCGACTATTATTCAGTCAGCATTGTTATGTCGGGTTACAGTCCCCATGTAATGATTTTATTCATTAAAATAATGGACCTGGCAATTGGCGAAGAAATACATTGCACGACTATCAGAAGAAGAATCATGGACGTAATGGTGTGAGTAATATGCTCATGTTTATTGAACCGATAGATGGAAAACGGCATATTGTGTTAACGGATCAAAGAACAGCAGTGGATTGGGCACATCAAATTCGCAACCTGATTGATGTAGAGCACCCTCGCGCTGAACGCATTACAATGGTTATGGATAATTTGAACACTCAAACGGGGCCTCTCTGTATAAGGCGTTCGCTCCTGAGGAAGCGCGAAGAATTCTGGATAAATTGGAAATCCACTGTACGCCCAAGCATGGTAGTTGGTTGAATATGGCGAAAATAGAATTGAGCATCTTTCTCGCCAATGTCTGGATCGTCGCATTCCGTTTTAGAAGTGAAATAGTTTAACTGGTCAAAATAGTTGGTGCAAACGAGTTCCTTGATGCTTTTCTTCAGAGTTACCTATATTCAATTTATATCCAAAACCTTTGACGGTCACAATCCATTGCGGATTATTAGGGTCCTTTTCTATTTTTTTTCTTAATAAGTGCATGTATTGATACAGATCCGATTTTGTTGCCCGGTTATTTTCAGGCCAAAGATGATTTATGATTTCATCAGCCATAAAAATACGATCAACATCCGTTAAGAGCAACTCAACCAGCTCAAACTCCTTAGGTGTGAGATCAACTTTATGTCCTTCTAAAACCACACACTTGTTACGCTGATCTATTTGGAAATTTTTAAATACCGGAATATCAGTTACTTGCTGATAACCCCGGTTTTTGGTTTCTTTGTGAGCATTATCACAATTATTTTTGAATTCGATACTTCTTCTTTCTGTTCGTGAACGCCTTTCCCCATTCTTTCTTTTCTCGGTCAAATAATTATTCAATAAAAAATTTTTTTTAAGATAACCATCAATTTCGCCAATATCGAATGGATTATTTATGATCACATCGAGCCAGCTTAACAAACTGGCTGAAATTATATCGGTTGAGTTTTTATTTAATCCGCAAATTTTTATCTGTCTACTTGCGGCTGCTCGCCTTAATAAAACAGTTTCAAGACTAGTATTTGCGGTACTTACCAAGTCGAGTGGAATGACGATTAAAACCGGCTTTAGTTTTTCTACTTTGCCAATCCCATCCCTATTGAAGTCGACCTCTGTCATCTCAATATTGTTTGCATAACAGTATCCTTTCAACATAGATAAAAAAAATTTGTCATTATCAAATACTGCAATATTATTTATCGTTTTCATATTAAAAAATCGTGCAACGGTCTGAAATACTTATTTTTATACGAAATGAATATCTTGCTTTGTTAGGGCAACCTTGAATAGAAATGAAATTCGCAAATTAATTTTAGTAAACATAATAAGAAATACAACCCCATAAATTTAATCAATTGACGCAATGAGTTGATAAAATACCATTGTTAAACTTTTGTCGGCCGCTGAATGGATTATGTTTTATCTTTAATAGATATCAACCCTTACATGAAGCGGTTACACTTTGGCTTGAAAATAGAATCACCAAAATAGGCGATTAGGCGAAGCAGAGCGATTATTACCAATTTGGGTGAATGAATTTTGTCGCATTGAAAGAAAGCATTATTGGCTCAGCAATAGAATCGATCGGTTTGAAAATCATGATGGGTAGGCGTATTTAAATACGATATGCCGAGTGGAGCGATACTGTGAAATCGACGACAAAGTCAGTATTTGTTTTGTGTATAACTATATTATCTATCTTACATTCGACTCATAAGTGCAGGCGCGTATTTCGATTATCAACTTATAAACTGATCAAGCCGCCCAGAGTAAAGCGTTTGCCGGATATCGTCACGGTTGAGAAAGCCAGGCGACTGTTTTCGATGGCCCACACTCTCAGTTACCGGGTGTTCTTTTGTACGCTGTACAGTTTGGGACTGCGCCTCGACGAAGGCTTGCGTCTGACGGTGGCGCATACCGAGTTTCTGTCGACTTATAAGGCTGTGCTGCCTAGCCAGATTAAAGCCCTAGGCTGTGCTGAAACAGTGTCGAACCACTCAAAGCCCACTCATGACGGCGCTTTGCGGTGGCTGTGAAAAACAAGTTTTCATCCCGCATTCCTGTGGACATCGCAATTGTACGCATTGCCAACACTATGAAAGCCAACAATGGCTGGAACGACAACTCAACAAACAGCTGCCAGCCGAGTATTTTATGCTGACCTTCACTTTGCCCGAAGAACTGCGTCCCTTGGCTTGGCAACATCAGCGCACACTTTATGACCGGATGATCCGCTGTAGTTGGGAGACCCTTAAAACCTTCGCAGAGAACGATTCACAGTTGCAGGGCAAGACCGGCGCCATCACCTACTGCACACCCATTCGCGTCGCTTGGATTATCTTCCGCATGTGCATGTGGTGATGCCTGCGGCAGCCATCGATACGGTCAAACGACTGTGGCGAACTAAAAAATGCAAAGGCGAGAAGGTGTCCTATTTGTTTAACCACAAAGCCAACTTTTCCGAAATAACCATATCACATTTTTGAGTTCGGCATACGCGATATCGGATAAAGTCAGCAATTCCCAATTTAAAACCTAAGGTTTTAAATTGGGAATTGCTGCAATCCGGTAGCGCGTTAAACGTGCTGCGTATCTGGTCAACTAAGTTCAAGTCCATTTGTTTTAGGCTTATGATGCTTTGCTCTGGAGCGTTGAGAAAGGCTTTATTTTAGCAGGGTTTTAAATTGGGAATTGCTGGGTTTTATAGCCGCCCCCTGACTAGCGTGGAAGCAACCTGTTTATTGTCCACGCGGCATCCGGCGTTAAGACGGCAAGAGTCCAAGTCAGGCCAATTTGGGGAACGTGAGAACCTGTCTTCGGCACGTAACAGGAGACAGGGATGGACATGCTCGTAGTAGTGATGAATGGACTGTAACGGTACAGGAGCGAAGGGGCATGGGTCACTGAATTGCTCATTTCACAACTCTGAATAGAGGATGATGTGATGTTGCAAGTAAAGGCATTTGAAATACCAAAATCGTTAGTTTGGAAATCGTACCTGGAAGTACGCAAGAATCGCGGAGCCGCTGGATGTGACGGTCAAACCATTAAGCAATTTGATGAAAATCGAAACCGAAATCTCTACAAGATATGGAATCGATTGAGTTCAGGGTCTTATTTTCCGCCACCGGTACGAGAAAAGAAAATACCGAAAGGCGATGGAAAAGAAAGAACCTTGGGGATACCCACTGTATCGGATAGGATAGCTCAAGGAGCGGTGAAATTATTTATGGAAGAACAGCTTGATCCGATATTTCACCCGGATTCTTATGGGTATCGACCGGAAAAATCAGCGCATCAGGCGCTGAAGCAGTGTGCTCAGCGGTGCTGGCAATACAATTGGGTGCTGGAAATTGATATTAGCGCATTTTTCGATAATGTAAGGCACGATCTGATAATTAAGGCTCTTGAGCATCATAAAATGCCAAAGTGGGTAATGCTTTACTGCAAACGATGGCTAGAAGCACCTATGCAAAAGGAAGGGCAGGAGGGCGAATTAATGAATCGGGACATAGGTACACCACAAGGCGGAGTTATATCGCCGCTGCTGGCAAATCTATTCCTGCATTATGCCTTTGATAAATGGATGGATAGGTACTATAAGGACCGGCCCTTTGAGCGGTACGCCGATGATATTGTCTGCCATTGCCGAACGATGAAGGAAGCCTGTCACATGAAGGAGGTTTTACAGTGGCGACTTCAGTGTAAGCGGCTAGCCGATCCACATCGTCAGACGTTGCTGGTTATGATTTAATCC
>CAYVFT010000070.1:0-7530 GCA_964450225.1 uncultured Crenothrix sp.
CCTATCGCCATTTGGTAGAACATGGTCGTTACTTCCTTAAATATCTGCCGGTATTTTTCATCAACCTTGGGTAGTACCAGAATTTCATCACCTGGCCGAATAACTGTCTCTTTGTCAAAAAGGCCTGAGCTTTCCTCAATATCTTCAAAGCTGCCATCCCGGTGCGCAATGAGAATACGAGAGGAATCAGCATTTTGTGTAAAACCGCCGGCTTTTTCAATGTAGTTTTCGGGGGATTTATTGGCTTCAATGGCAATCGTATTCGGGAACAAGACTTCACCACCGACAAAAACCAGATTATCGAGAGAGGGAACCCGGATAATGTCGCCATTTTCCAGCAACAAGGAATTAATGTCATCTGCTTGGGCCAGCATAACCTGACCGGATGGTTCGATGGACTTGGCGCGTTCCACCCATTGCAGCATGAGTGAGGCATCATTTTTACGTAACACAGACTCTTCTGCGGTGCCTGAGTTAACAGTGAGGACGCTGGCTTCCAGTTTTTTAAGTTCGGCTTCCAACATCTGCTTTTGCCGGTCGCGCACCGATTTTCGGAACAGTTGCAGACTATTCACATCTGCGTGTTCGGAGTAACGGACCTGCTTCAACACGCTACCGATCCGGGTTCCGTAGGGTACGACAAACTCCTGAGCACCAACGGTTTCGCCTTCGATGCGCACGGTAATGGTACCTTGCTTCTTGTCAGCAGTGAATTCAAGTTCGTCGCCATTTTCAAGTATTACACTGGTAGCCTCATTTAACGGGTAATAATCCACATTTTTAATCTTGCCAGTATTTCGCACCACTCGCACATTGGTTGCTTCAGGGTAGGGTTTAGCAACTCTTATAAGATCGGCGACAGTCCGAGTGGCATCATCGAATTCGAAGCGTTTGGCGTTGCCGGCAAGGCCACTAACCTTAACTGTATTTTTGCGCGGAGCAACAAAGATAACGTCGCCATCAGCCATTTGAATAAGCGGTATATCGCCTTGAAGTATGAAGTCGTAGAGATTGATAGTATCGCGAAGGCTATTGCCGCGCTTGACCTGGACATCAAGAAAAGATCCTCGATCGAGATCAATTCCGCCAGCCTGATCAAGATAATGCAAAAGACTGTCCATGCTGGTGCCGTTATAGAGACCAGGACGATTGACAAAACCGCTGACGAATACTCGCACAGGCTGCGCGGTGGCAAGGCTGGCATAGCTGAAAACATTGGAGCGAAAGACTTTGGCGCCGGCAGCTTTCACCACATTCTGCAAGTCCTTGTTGCGCACACCTAATACCTTCACTGGACCAGCATAGGGCAGGAAAATATTTCCTTTAGGGTCAACGGTCAACGGTGCATCGTATTCAAAGGCGCCCCACAGGCGTATCTGTATCATGTCGCCCACCGACACTGCGTAGTCCGGGTTAAACTGGGTGGCTCCCTGGCGGGCGAATGCACCGGTAAAAAGGTTGGCGCCGAAAACATCGCTCTTCATGTTGGCGGTGTAGTCGAAAGACTGCGGCGGCAAAGAGCTAAATTCTGCCGCGACTGAAGAAGCATCAGGCGTTGGTGTTTGGGTGACAGGCGTCTGGGTTGCTGCGGGCGGATTTGTCTGAGCTGTGTCATCTATTCCGGCGGACAAGTTGAACGCCTGGCTCAATCCGAATGGATCATACCCAGCCGCTTGGACCTGGTTGGTCAGCGCCATGGTTATGAGTGCTATGATGAACGAATATAGCAATTTTCTGAACATGTAATCAGTCCTTGTGGTCGCGTATGATGGCTGTTAACAGATGCACCACACCGGCCAGCATCATGGCGACGATAAAGAACACCAGAGTGTTGTATGCACGACGGGGCTCAAGCGGGTATTCGGGCAGAATGGGGCTCTGAAGCACAGTGACTTTCTTGATGGTACGGGTCGCTTCTATCCGGCCTTTTTCAAGTGCCACAAGAGCGGTTTTGTATAGATCCTGGGCAAAAGCAGCCTTCATTTCTAATAGCTGGAATTCCTCCACCTCGAGGTTGAGGGTTTTACCCTTGGTTGAAGCAAGCTTGTCCTGCTCGTATCTAATTTGCTTTTTCACTGCGTCTATTTGCTGACTCATCTGGAGGATGCTGGGGTTACTGGGAACAAGATAGGCTAAATTCGCTCGTCGCTGCGTTTCCAGATCGGTGAGTTCGGCTTCAAGCTTGGCAATAATACCTGCAATACTTTCTGTTGTAGCCTGCGGAGAAATAAGGCCTTTTTTATTCTGGTAGTTTAAAACGTCCTGGCGTGCCTGTATGACTCGCTTGTCCATTTCAGAAACCTGCTTTTCCAGAAAAGCCACTTGATCTTGAGCCAGATTGTGAGCAGTTTCATTCATAAATCGCTCACCCTCTTGCACCAGCAGGCTGGTAATAGCATAAGCAGTCTTGGGATCATAAGCCAACGCCTTGATAATCAGAACGCCGGCATAATCGTCGAATTCGATACTCACTTTTGAAAGATAATATTCATAGAACAATTCAATAGGATCGTCCTGGAACCACATGCGAGAGATAAGGTCGCGACTCTTATCGCTAAAGTGAGCGCGCAGATTTAACGTAGCGTCAATTTTTTTTAGCATGTCTACCGAAAGCAGATGATCGCGCAACAATAACTGGTCTGCCCTACCGCTATTGATGGCCCCACCAAGCAGACCGGCAAAATCCATCGACTGGCCGCTTGCTAATTCGGTACGCTCTATAATGACATGGGCATCCGACACGTAAAGATCCGATGCAATGACCAGCCAAAAAACGGCTGCCATAAGAGAAATAATGACTGCTGCGCTGGTAATATTAAAGCGTTTCAATATTCCCGACGCTTTATTACGCAGCCAGCTAGAGACACGCGCAGAAACCGGGGTAGTCTGGTTATTTTTGATTAGGTCTATCATAAGGGCTGGCTATTCTTGTAAGCTTTAAGAGCGTCGTCAATCTGGTCGAACCAGTGTGCTTTGCCGTTTTGAATCAAAATGCCCGCGGAACAGAATTGCTTGAGTGTTCCTTCACCATGGGAAACCATGATAACACTGGCATGGTCTGCCAGATTTTTAAATGCATCGGCGGCTTTTTTTTTGAAGGCAGCATCTCCAGTTGCCGTGACCTCGTCGGATATGTAGACGTCAAAGTCGAATGCAAGCGACAGGGCAAACTGCAATCGCGATCTCATGCCGGAGGAATAGGTTTTGACCGGCTCATCGAAGGCTTCGCCAATTTCAGCAAAATCCTGAATATAAGCGATGCGGTCGGGAATATCGTCGTCATGACCATGGATGCGGCACACGAACTTGGCATTTTGTCGCCCGGTGAGCGAACCCTGCAAACCACCCCCAAAACCCATGGGCCAGGATACTCGGCAATGCCGCTCAACACGCCCTTTGTTGGGCTGATCCACACCGCCAATAATGCGTAGTAGCGTTGACTTGCCGACACCGTTTGCACCAATCAAACCCACATTCAACTTGGGTGGAATAGTGAATGATACGCCCTGCAATACCCATTTTCCAGGCCCGTGCTTAGTCAGGTAACGCTTGTGCACGTCTTCAACAATGATCATTGGGTAGCGAGCCTCAATGCAAAGCGGCGTTGCAGAACCAACCCCAAAAAAATAGTGACCAGAGCGAAATCATAGACGTAGACAATACTCAAATCAGGAACGGTGTGATAATGGGATGCAAAACCCAAGCGAACAACCTCCAATCCCTGTGCAATTGGATTGAACATGAGCCAGTCCCGGAAAGGCTGAGGCACGGCGGAAAGGGGAAAAATAACGCCTGAAAGCATGTAGAGGGGCAACATGGCCAGCTTAATAATTTGTGCCAACTCTGGTACCAGTCTACTGACAACTGAAGCCACTAAACCGAAACCCATGCCCAAAAGCCAAAGACCAAAGAAGGCCTCGAGCACTGCAAGCGGGTCAGCAGGAATCACTGAATAACCAAAAAGAGCTGTAATGGTCAGTAGAATGCTGGTGATAATAATCATAAGAAGACCTTCAAGCACACCTCGCACCAAGACGGTATCAATGGGTTTGACTTGCCGGTAAGCGAAAAGCGCTTGGTTGGCATCAATGGCATTCATGACCTGCAACCCAGTACGGCGAAACATAAAGAATGCCAGCATACCGACCATGAGCCAGACTCCAGTGTCAATGCCGCCCACGACTCGCACACGAATCACTGTGAAGACAACGATCAGTGAAAGGACATGAAACACTGGCTCAGCCAACAACCAGAACCAGGCTGCCCGGCCTGAAAATATGCGGCTCAGTGCTTCTCGCAGAAAAAGCCCTTTCCATACAGATAGCGTAATGGCTGTAGATGTACGTGTCATATTCACTTAATTATCTGTCCAGCACTGATAATGTGCCTGCACCGCTATCAAGAACAAGCTCAGGATGCCCATTCTGCTGTAAAAAAATTGCTCTCGCATTCTGGAAGTTTAACGCAAACTTAGCACTTTCAGGAACCCAATATTTCAGTTTCAAAGAAAACGCCTAGCTTCTATAACTGAAATTTCCAAATTGTGGAGTCTATCGCGCATCAAGGAAAATGTATTACTGGATGAAAATTTAATAATGAAAATTAGTTGGAGAATAATTATGCAACTGTTCTACTTCGGTTTGGATGCTGCGATATCAATCTTGAAGGATTTGTATGCATTGCAATGCAATGCAACTTCTAAGAAAAATCGCTAATATTCGAACAAAATCTGTGCCAATTCTAACACCCGTCCGCACATACTTCAAATCTTATATTGATATCATGCAGTTCACAAAAAAGTACTACGCTGAATCAATCAAGCCTTCAATCTCTGAGACATGATACAAAACCGCCGATTGATCCGCTCGGGTCTCAACATTCAAACGTAACAGGGGTTCTGTGTTAGATGAGCGCAAATTCAGCCGCCACGTTTCGAACTCAAGGCTCAAACCGTCAGTTCTATCTACCCTTGGCGATTGATTTGCATAGTATTCACTCACTCTTTCCAGCGCAGCTTGAGCATCTGTTACTCGATAGTTGATTTCACCGCTGCATGGGTAGGCCTGAATACGTTCGCCCACCAGCGCCGACAGTGGCTTGCCGCTGCGACTAATCAATTCGGCAACAAGCAGCCAAGGAATCATGCCACTGTCGCAGTAGGCGAAGTCACGAAAATAGTGATGAGCGCTCATTTCGCCACCATAGATGGCGTTTTCGGATCGCATCCTCTCCTTGATGAAGGCATGACCGGTTTTGGACTGGATGGGCACTCCGCCCGCTTTGGTAACAATGTCGATGGTGTTCCAGGTCAACCGGGGATCATGGATGATTTTTTCACCAGGGCGTTTGGCAAGAAAGGCAGCAGCGAGCAGACCTACGATATAGTAACCTTCTATAAACTCACCGTTTTCATCAAACAGAAAACAGCGATCAAAATCACCGTCCCAAGCTATACCCATGTCAGCCTTGCGGGACTTGACAGCGTCCGTCGTCGAACTGCGATTTTCGGGCAACAGCGGGTTGGGGATGCCATTCGGGAAGGTGCCATCTGGATGGTTATTAACCTTGAAAAAGCTAACTGGTACGCCTTGCTGCTGAAATTTTGCTTCTATTACGTCGATCACATGTCCGGCGGCACCATTACCCGCATTGACGACAAGATTTAACGGCGTGATGTTGGCAAGATCGATGTAGGTCAGCAGATGATCCACATAGGCTGCAAGAATAGATTGTCTTGTCAAAGCACCTCGCTGTAAGGCGGGAGGAAACTCATTGGCTTCAGCCAGAGTTTGTATGGTCTTCAGGCCGGTATCGCCGCTAATTGGACGAGCCCCCTGGCGCACCAGCTTCATGCCGTTATAATCCATCGGATTGTGGCTGGCGGTAACTTCAATTCCACCGTCCACATCCAGATGAAAAGCGGCAAAATAGATTTCTTCGGTACCAACCATGCCTATATCAATAACATCGGCGCCGCCGTCCATTAATCCATTTGCCAGAGCCAGCTTAAGCGATTCGCTAGAGAGACGCACATCACCTCCCACCACCACACGTTTGGCATTGAGGTGCTGGGTGTAAGCACGTCCAATTCGATAAGCGATATCGTCATTGAGCTCGCTGCCCAGTTTGCCACGAATGTCGTAAGCCTTGAAACAGGTAAGAGTCATCAGTCGCGCCCGTAAACATGCAGGAAGCGAACGAAATCTTCCTTGCCCAGATATTCGCCATATTGCATATCAACCATCACCCTATCGAAAATACCGAGGTTGTTCGAGCGGCACCAATAACCTGCTGGGATACAGAGGAATCGCTGATGCCGTAACCAACGTAAAGTAGGGTTGAAATTTGCTTCATTAATAAAAAAATCAGGTTAATTTTATGGACATCAAGAGTAAATCGGTGAACGAGCAGTATACAATGATAAAAACCGCCCTCGCTGCATTGACTACTGTACTTTGGTCAATTCTCGAAGGTTGGTAAACCAGCGCACCCAGAACGAAAACGCACATTATTTTTTCTATCTTAATACCAGTTTGCAAGGTGCAATTGCGCGTATTTTTTATAAATTGAGGTAGCCGCTATCCATAGAGTAGGTGTCATCAAGCCAGTATATGTGTACCAAAATTTGAAATTTTACGGGCCGTAAAAACTGAGCATTTTAAGTTGGGGGTTGAGGGGTGTCAATTACTCTTTTCCAAATTTGAATACATTAATCTTCTGCTTGTTTATCTTGAATTCTAAAATGACAAGCACAATCACCTTTTGCCATACAACTTAATTGCTTAACATATTTGCCTAATAACGAAGACATCAGCGCTAAATCGAACGAGCAAATCTCGTTATATTTCTGCGCCAGGTCGTGATAAATGCAATTATTTGCCCGAATAACTGTTTTTCCGGTTTCGGATTCAATACCTGTAGTCACCTGAAAACCAAGATTTGCCATGATTAATAAAAGCTCATTCATGCGATCTTTCAGGTTTTTTCCTTCAAACTGACTACTCAAATTATTTGCCAGCCTTACGCCTAATCTCTGCATGTAATCCTCAAAACCTTCCGCGCCCATTTCCTGCCTCAGCTCACTGAGAATTAAATCCGAAAACCAGGCATATTGTTTTGGGAAATAGTTAATGCCTTTATCTGTAATACCGTAAATGACTACGGGTCGTCCTGCGGTTTTATTAAGAGAAATTTTTTTTATATAACCGTCTACTTCTATACCGACAACATGCTGTTGGACAGCGGCTCTTGAAATATCAAGTATTTTTGCAAGTGCATCGATACTCAAACCTGTCCTGTTTTCCAGTAATTGCTCAAGAATGTGATGTTGGCGTGGGCTTATATTTTGTAACATTTAATTATTAATTGGGCGGTTTATCATGATCATTAAAATATTTATTAGTTAATTATGCCACACAAATCTTTTACAAGTAATAAATTGTATAACCATTTGGCGACTATAACCTTTTATATGAGCATAAACCTAAAAACCTCAGATGAGACATATGATGAGCGCAACGCCCGAAGCAA